>NZ_JBWKCC010000003.1:0-19593 GCF_056436655.1 Streptomyces sp. NPDC043427
TGGCGCATCTTCCGCAGATCCCGATGCAGTCCCAACCGCATGACGTCAATCGCCAAAGCCATCCTCACCCTGGAGCGGCAACGCTGAAGAAGCTCCCTGATCGGCCACCGGAACGGTCACCGGATAGGCAATGACATCGGTGCGCGGCGACCATCGGGGCCCCGCAACTCCCCCTGATCACTCCCACGTGGAAACCGTCCCGGAACGCCCGGGCACCCCGCAGTGCTCCTGCAAAATTCGACAACTGATATGCACGCGCCGTCAACGACTTCCCGATCCCCCTGCGGCAATCTCCTCAACAGACGCCGAAGAACACAGGCGGGCAACGAAACGGGGCGGTGGACATGGCGCGGCAGCCGGGTAAGGACGACATACTCGGAATCCTCTTTCCCCACATCGGGGCAGGGGAACTGAGAAGGGCCGTACGGGCGGGCAAGCGGGTCACCGACACCGGCTCGCCGGAATCTTTGAAAGGAATTCAGGATTCCGCGCCTTTCGACGACGCGCGGACCCTGGTCCAGAGCCATCCGCACGGCGTACGGCTGCACCTGACGCGCTCCCCGGAGCATTACCGGGCCGACATCGTCGTCGACGGCAGGCAGGGCGCCGCGTTCTTCGACGACGGGGTGTCGGTCAACCTCGAGGAGTTCGACCGGGTCTCCCCCGTGGCCGGCGCCTGGCTCGACGCGATCGCCGCGAATCTCGGGATCCCGCGCCGGTTCTGCGGCTGCTCCGCCTTCGTCTCACCCGTCGGCAGCGGGCTGCCGCTGCACTTCGACGCCAAGGACGTCGTGGTCTTCCAGGTCAGCGGCGTCAAACGCTGGCGGCTCGCCGACAACACAGGCCTGCGCTACCCCACCGCCAACTACGCGGCAGGCAGCCGCTACGTCTCCAAGGAGCTGGCCTCCTACTACCGGCCTGGCACCCCGCGCACCGAGGTGCCCGAGCAGTGCGACCCCGTCGACCTTCGGCCCGGGGACGCCCTGTTCCTGCCGCGTGGCCACTGGCACGGGACCGAGGCCCACCAGCACGCGCCGTCCGTTTCGCTCTCGTTCGGCATCCAAACTCCGTCATGGTCCGCGGTCTTCCTGGAGCGGCTGAAGGCCCAGCTCCTGGCCTCCGACCACTGGCGGGCCCCGGCCGTCCGGCTGGACAGCGACCACGGGCGATTCATGCCCGCGGACCTGGTTCAACGGATGGACAGGGCGATCTCGGAAGTGCTGTCCGGTGAACTCGACCGGGCGCTTTCCGAGGAAAACACGGCCGGCCGGGCAAAGGGCCCGGCTGCCGAAATCACCGGTCCATGAGGACCGGAGGATGGAGGAAGAAATGCCCGAGAACATGACCGCCGAGATCGAGGAAGTCGACATCGAGGTCGGATTCATCATCGGATCCACCTGCTGCTCCCTCGAGATGGAAGAGGACGACCTGGACATCGCCTCCGACGAGGCGTGATCCGCGGGTTCCGCCGCCCCTGGACGGCGGGGCCTCGTAAGTCCTGAGCAAATTCCACGGAAGCCACCGCACCCATGAACAGGAGTCCTTCATGACGGGGAGCTCATCGCCCGGACTCGGACAGCGCGCCCCCCGCCAAGGAGCTCCGCAGGGCGCGGAAGGCGCCTCGGGCGGCGCGACCATCTCACCGCTGCCCGAGGCGCACCCCCTGCTCGACCGGATCATCCGTCGCGAGCGGGTCTTCTCCGCGGTCCCCCGGATCCGGCAAGTCGAGGGTGACCCGGCGGTGTACAGCCACACCTGCCTGCCGGGACCGGCGGTCCACGAACTCGGGCGCTTCGGGCAGTACACCAAGTGCGGGGGCGCCGGGTTCCTGCCGGCCGACAGCTGGATCGCGGCGGCGGCCGAAGGGCTGGAGCGCTACTACGCGATCACCTACAGCAGGACGGCGCCGTACCGCAGGGGACGCTGGAGCGACTATCCCGACGACTCGGTGCACCCCGGGGCGTGGTCACCCTACTCCCCCGCGCAGTACGCCGAACCCGACTTCCCCTTCCGGCCGTTGACCACGGAAACCGACCTCAGGTGGTATCCGGGCCAGGAACTGCTGACCGGCGAGCAGGTCTGGCTGCCCGGTCCCGCCGTATGTTTCCCCTACCTCAGGACCAGAGCCGAGGAACGGGTGCTGCCCGGCGTCACCACCGGCCTCGCCTTCGGGCTCGGTCCGCGCGTCGCCGCCCGCTCGGCACTGTGGGAGGTCATCGAACGCGACGCCCTGGTGCTCGCCTGGCACTGGCAGCTGCCGGTGCGCAGGATCGACGCCGCATCCGGGCTCTGCCGCGAGCTGGCACAGGCTGCGCGACTCGACGACCGCTACGCCGTCGACGCGTTCGACATCACCTCCGACCTCGGCGTGCCCGCTTGCATGGTGATCGTGCGGGTGCGCGACGCCAAGGGCCAGATCCTCGCCGCGGGCTCGGCCGCTCGGGGCACCCTCGGCGCCGCCCTGCGCAAGGCCTTCCTCGAGGCTCTGCAAGGCGTGCCCTACGTACGACACCTGCGCGCCACGATGGCGGACTGGTCCTTCGGCGGCGACTTCGCGGAGGTGCGTTCCTTCGAACGCAGCGCAGCCTTCTACTCCTTGTTCCCGGACCAGCTGCGAGCCTGCCTCACAGCCCGCCCGCAGTTCCTCAACGTACGCGGCGACAGCGTCGTCGTCGAGGACCGCCCGGACGAGACGCCCCTGACCCTCGACGAGACGCTGAGGGCGCTCCGTGACCACGGCCACCGGGCCTACATGGTCGACATGAGCACCGAGGCTCTGCGCGCCGACGGCTGCGCCGTCACCCGGGTCGTCGTACCAGGCCTGTACAGCCTCGAAGGAGCTCACCGTTTTCGTAATGCAGAAGCCACGCGCGCCGCGGCCGTGGGTGCGCTGACCGGCAGCGAGCCCGACCCCCACCCGTACCCGCATCCGCTCCCCTGAGCCACGGCTTCCCATCGAAGCGCGATCCCGTCCTGGACCAAGCCCCGAGGTGCACCGATGAACTGGAAGACCGTTCCCCTGGTGAGCGGCGCGGGACCGGCAGCAGGACGGTGCCCGGTCCACGTCCCCGGGCCGGCCACCGAGCCGCCCGAGGACGCACCACCCGGCCACCACCTTCGCGAGCTGCGCGCCTCACCTCTCGCCCTGCTGCGGCGCTCGACCGAGGAGAGCGCACACGGACTGGCCCGGCTGGACACCGGTCCCGGCGCCTGTCTTGTCGTGAACGACCCCGCGACGATCCAGGCCGTGCTCGCCGACCGCGACGCCACCTTCTTCAAGCCGAAGATGGACCTGTGGAAGCAGGTCCTCGGCGAGAACGTGCTGACCAGCGAGGGCCAGGACTGGGCGCGCTCACGGCGCAGAAGTTTGCGGATCACAGGGGCGCGGTACGTACGACGGGCCGCCCGAATCGTCGCCGGGGCCGCTGACGAAAGCCTGCGCCACTGGACGGGCACGGACGCCCTGGACATCCACGAGGAGATGCGGACCCTCACCCTCGCCGCGACCCTGCGCCATCTGTGCGGCACCGACGAACACTTCGATCTGCACGGCTTCGGACAGCATCTGCGGACCGTGATGGAGAGCATCCACACCCTGGAGTCCGCGCTTCCCGGCTCGTCCCCGAACTCCGCCGTTCAGAGCCGCTTCACCCGTGCGGCCGGTGAACTCAGAGCCTCCGTACTCGACCTGGTGACCCGTCATCCGGGCGGCAGCGACGATCTGATCGGCCTCCTCACCACGCCGCCCCTCAGCGGCGCTGCGGAGCCCGGCGGGCCGGAGCGCGCCGCCGATCCGCTTACCCCGGAGCAGGTGTGCGACGAGGTGCTCGCCCATCTCATCGCCGGTCACGAGTCCACGGCCACCTCCCTGGCCTGGACACTGCTGCTGCTCAGCCGCGCTCCGGAAGTGACGCGGCGGGTGCGGGCGGAGATCGACGCGACCGTCGGGAGCCGCCCCCCGAGCAGCGCGGATCTGGCCGGGATGCCTCTCCTGCAGGCCGTGTTCCTGGAGGCGCTACGGCTGTATCCGCCCGCGTGGACGATCATGCGAGCGACCGGCCGGTCCTGTGAGCTGTTCGGCGTGCGGGTCCCGGCAGGCGCGGTGCTGCTCGCCTCCCCGTACGCCGTCCAGCGCTCGGCCCGCTGGTTCCCCCGGCCCGACGCATTCCTTCCCGACCGCTGGCTGGAAGCGGGCAGGAGCGGCGAACCGAAGTACACGTACTTCCCCTTCGGCGGCGGCCGCAGGTCCTGCCCCGGCAGGCAACTGGCCCAGGTGACCGCCGGTGTGGTGCTCACCCGAGTGCTGCAGGGCTTCCACCTCGAACCCGTCGGCGATCCGCCCCAGGCCGCCGTCGACATCATTCTGCGCCCCGGCCCCGGGTCACGGCTGAGGGCGATCCCCGTGCAACGAGAGCCGACCGGGCATTCACAACCGGAACCCTCCGGGCATCGAAAGGAGTCACGATGAGGCATGCCAACACCTCCCTGGTCGCGGGGCTGATGCGCAAGGAGGAGTTCTCCGGCCGGTCGCTGGAGGAAGCCATGGCGCGCTATGTCATCAGCCCCACCCTGGCAACGCGCACCGCCGGGGTGCACTGCAGCCACTCGGGCCGACTCGCCGCCCCGGGTGTGGTGGAGCTGCGGTGTACGACGCGCATGGACGGTCTCACCGAGCCGTTCGCGCTCAAGCACACATACACCTTCCCGCTCCTCGACGAGGTACGGGAGTCGGGCCTCGTACTCCGCCCGGAGACGCCCAGCGGCACCAGCGAGATCCTGGTCGCGCTCAAGGACGGCGCCAAGAGCTACGTGAATGTCGCCGTGCACGACGACGAGGGCTACATGCTCCACTCCTCGGTGCTCACATACAACCGGCGCGGCGACGTACGCCCCTACGTCCCCGTGATTCCCGACAAGTTCACCTCTCCCCTGTCCCTGGGCAAGGCCGAACTGGGCGAGGCGGTGGACGAACAGGGCCGCCGGGTGCTGCGGCTCGTCCTCGGCCTGGAGGAACTGGCCGACCGCACCCTGGTGAAGGTCGGCTACAACACCCTCGGCATCCAGAGCGTACGCCACTTCGAGGCCACGCCCGCCGACCCCGTGGTCGTCTCCGACCTCCTGCTGGAGAACAATGCCGAGCTCTTGCCGGGAGAGTGGGTCATCGGCGCCACCGACGCGGAGGACCGCATGCTCGTCAACGGCATCGTCCGCATCTCGCCACTCGACGGCCCCCGCGGGACGACGGCATGACCAGGCCCGCATACGAGCCGGCCGCGACCACGATGGCCATGGGCGGGCGCGCCCGCGCCGCGGCCGCCGCGGCGCTGCACCGGCTGCGGCACGAACCCCGCCCCGCTCCTGGCGTGCGCACCCTGCTCCCGCTCGCTGACGAGGCATGGTTCTACGCGATGCTCCTGGAACGCCACTCCGCGCACTGCCCGGACGACGTACCGCAGTGGCAGAGCGCCCTCGACGCGCTACTGGACCAGGGGCGGGAGCTGGATCCGGCGGCCGCACTGCACGAGCGGCACCCGGCGGACCCGCATGCCCGCGGTGAAGAACTCCTGGGTGCCACGATGCTCGCCCATCTGCTGCGGATCCGGTGCCCGGGAGAGTCCGCCGCGGAGCGCTTCGTCGCGCGCACCCTGGTGCTGTTCGGCCCGTCCGAACGACCGTTGACCGGGCTGGCGCCGCTGCACGCCCTGTGCCTGGCCCACAACCTGGGCGAGCTCGACGAGCACACCCTGGCGCGCGCCCTGCGTCCCCCGCGCGACGCGACGGAGGCAGCCGCCGGACTCACCGGAGCCGAACGCCTGCTGGTCCAGGCCTACTTCCACACCCATCTGGTGCTGTTCGCCTTCGGCACCTTCCGCCGCCCCGAGGCGGACCCGGCGCCGTTGGCCGAGAGCCTGAGCTTCCTTCGGCAACACGCCCGGACCTTCGAGCGGTTCGGGTGGGCGGACCTGTGCGCCGAGGCGGCGCTGTGCCTGTCCCTGTGCGGAGAGCGCGACGAGGACTTCTGCCGGCTCCTCGCAACGCTGCACCGCCTGCAGCGGCCGGAGGGCGACTGGCGCCATCCGCGCATCGACGAACGCCAGGCCCGGCACAGCACCATGATGGCGGCCCTCGCCCTGCTGGAGGCGGCGCGCCCTGCGGACACGGCAGCGAAATGCGCCACGGCGGGGCACGGGTGACGGGCGTGGTGAACCTCGCGGAGCTGGACGACCTCGAACGCACCACCCTGACCATCGACACCCCGCACCACCCCGACTGGCTGCTCGTCTTCCCGGTCGCCCACCTCGCCGAACACCTGATGGGCCGGGAACTCGGCCGGCTCGCCGGTCTGAGCGCCCTGACCGGTCATCTGCGCCAGGACGTCATCACCGTGCGCTTCCTCATCTCCAAGACCGGGCGCAGCGCGCTCGACCTCCCGCGCCTCCTCGAACTGCAGGACACGACGTCGGCCGACTTCGAGCAGGAACAGCGCGTGCTCGCCGCGGAGGACGCGATCCTTCCGGCACCACTGCGCAGCACAGGACGGCTCCCCGCCACGCTCGGGGAGTTCCGAGATGCCTGGCGACGGACCACGCCCCGGCTGCGGCTGGAGCGGGAGCCCTTTGTCGCGGGACGGATGAGAGCACTGCTCGACCCCGGGAGTCCGGCGCCGTGGACGGATGGCTTGGTCACCGAGGCCGCGGAGGCGGCGGGTGCCCACGAGGTGGCGGGCGGACGGTGGGACGACGGGGTGGCGGACGAGCGGCAGGAGTACGCCGACGCCCAGGCGGCCGTGCGTCGCCGACTCGGCGGCAAGGAGCCCGAACTCTTCATGGACGGCGGCCCGTTGGACCAGTACTGCAGCCCTGCCTCCGTATTTCTCGCCGGCCTGTCCGCCTACCGCTCACCACTGTTCCGCCGACTGCGGGAGGGGCCGCGGCCGGTCTACAGCCTGAAACTGTTCGACTTCCCCTGGCGCCGCCGTACCTTCGTCGCCTGCGTGACCCAACCGGCGATGGGGCCTGCCGCCTTCTCGGCCACTCTCGGCCCCCGCCTCGCCGGGATCGTGACCGGCCTCGGGACCGCCGAGCTGCGCACCGTACGGGACGAGGGCCGCCTCGCCGTGCTCGACGACCTGGTTGCCGTACTCGATTTCCCGCCTCGGCGGGCGTGGCTCCCGGTGCTCGCTCGGCTCAACGGCTTCAGCGCACGGCCCATCGATCTCGCCCGGCCGGTGCTCGACTGCACCACCGACGACCTCGCGCGGTACCGCGACGACTTCCTCGACGCGTACACCCGGCGAGTCCACCGCACAGCCCGGGAGGCCGTATGACCACCGCCGCGTACACCCTCGTCGGCTTCGATCCGCTGGGCCTGGCCGACGCGGCGGCCCTGCGGACCGGCCCCTTCGCGAGCAACGGCAGCCCGGTCGCGAGGACGGTCGACGCCGTGGCCGATCACCTCGCGCAGCTCGCGGCGGCCGGCCGCCGTGGCTGCGTCATCGCCGTCCTGGACGCGGCCTGCGCTCCACAGTCGGTGCGGCTGCGTGACGCGCTCAACACGGTGGTGCTCGCGACGGGTTCCCTGCTGGTGCCCTGCGTCGTGACGGATCCCCGGACCGTACGCGTCGGCCCCTGGGTCAGGCCTCGTTCGACACCCTGCCTGGGCTGCTTCGCCCCAGACTTGTTGCCCGCCGCCGACGGCTTCCGACTCGACGAAGTACCGGCGGCGGACGCGCCAGAACCTGTAGAACCCCCTGTCAAGCCCGACGGCTTGGTCGCCTTCGCACTGGAAGAGATCTCCCGGACGCTGCGGAACGGGCTGTGGGGCAGCCCCGACCGGTCGATGTGGGGCCGGGTTCTCACCCTGCGCGCCTTGGAGGACGGGCGCCTGGTCAGGCAGTCGTGGCGCGCGCCCAGGGATCCCGACTGCCGGTGGTGCAGGGCACACGCCGACGACACGGCGGCGGCCCTGCCCCGGCTCTCCCGGATCCTGCACGAGAACAGCAAACTGCGCGAGCACTTCAGAGAGCGGGACGCGATCAACAGTGCGTACGGGACCCCGGCCGACGCGTCGACCGGGACCGACACCGCCCGTGGACAGTCCGTCGAGCCGGACCTTGTACTCCCCCTGCCCGACGTACGAGAGGCCCGCTCGCTGCCTCTGGAGGAGGCGATCGCCCGGCGTCGTTCCCGCCGCCGGTTCGGGCCCGCTCCCCTCGCGCCGGAGGAGCTGTCCGCACTGCTCCACTACTCCTCGGGCGTCACCGGATGGGGCGCTACTACCGACGGTGGCCGTGTCCCGCTGCGGGCCGCGCCCTCCGGAGGGGCGCTGTACCCCATTGACGTGTACGCCTATGTGCGCAGGGTCGAGCGGGTGCCCCGCGGCCTCTACCGCTACGACCCGCTCACGCACGGCCTCGTCGCCACCGGCCGTCCGGCCGACGCGGGCGAGCAGCTGTCGGCCCACTCGGCGCACCGCGAGGTGCTCGACGACGCCGCCGTGGTCGTGCTGCTCGCCGCGGCCTTCGGACGGACCCAGGCCAAGTACCTCGAACGGGGCTACCGGTTAGCGCTGATGGAGGCCGGTCACATCGCCCAGAACCTCCAGCTCGTGGCAGCGGCGCGACGGCTGCGGGCCTGCGGGGTGACCGGCTTCGTCGACGACACCGTCAACGAGGTGCTCGGCCTTCCGACCACAGGGGGGAGTCAGGCCCTGTACCTGCTCGCCGTGGGCCGTCCACCCCAGGCGACGCAGTCCAGCACCTGACCCGCGGCCCTGCCCCATCCGACCGGGGCGGATCAGTCGTGCAGCAGGGCCAGATTGCGGTGGTCGCGCGGCGAGATGCCGTACGCGGCCCGGAACGCCCGGCTGAAGTGTGCCGCGTCCGAGAAGCCCCACCGCGCAGCGATGGCCCGGATCGAATGTGAACGCAGCCGCGGATCAGCCAGATCCCGGTGGCAGTGCTCCAGTCGGCAGTGCCGGATCCACGCGGCCACGGTCATCTGGTGGGTGTCGAAGACCTGGTAGAGATAGCGGACCGAAATGTGATGCGCCTCGGCGATGGTGGCCGGCGTCAGGTCCGGGTCGCCGAGGCGTCGTTGTATGAAAGCGCCGATCTGCCGGCGCAGGGCACAGCGCCGACAGTGGACCGGCTCCTCGGGGCCTTCACGGTCCGGTTCCCTGGCCCCGCACGACCCGGACTCCACCGTGGTCATCGCTGAGAAGCGACACTCCCCGGCCTGCGCACGGACGGCACCACCGGCTCGTCCGTCGGTACGTCTATCGAGTTCGATCAACATGCGAGAAAACACGACACGATCCCCCGTTTCGACTGCGCCCGCCACATCACGGAATCAACGCGATCCGCCCATCCTCCGTGGGCACGAACCCGCTGCTTCTATGACACCTCGCGTGCATTGCGCGTACTCCGGACCCTTCCGGGGGAACGCCGCTCATGGTCCGATCCGGCCGTGATCGGCACGTCCGCGCCGGGACTCGGTCGGTACCGGGCGGCGTCGGCGGCTCCGTCCACCCGGTGGGCCCTGCGGCGCAGGGCACATGGTCGGGTCGCCACGCCCTCCCCCGTGGGGCGTGGCGGCTGTCGGAATCCGCCCGCAGTGGTCGCGCTCGGCGGCCGACGGGTGCAACGCTAATGCCGGAAGCCCTGGGCATGTGACGGTCATTCGACCCACACACCGGCGAAAACCACGGGCGGAGTGCGAACTGGTGGGAGAGGCACCGCAGTTGCGGGACGACGCTCCGAAGGGTGACGGGGACGGGAGACGGGTGGTGGGCGAAGGAAAGGCTCATGGCTCCGGCACGGCCGAGGGGTACGGTCGGGGCGGGGACGCCGGATACGGCGAGCCTGGCCGCGGCGCCGGGCACAGCGAGCACGGCCAGGACGCCGAGGCGCGCGAACCGGGCCGCGCCCCTGCAGCAGCGCGGGCCCCCGCCGCCGGCACGGCCGAGGAACCCGGGCCCACGGAGTGTGAGTACATCGGCTTCGCGCGGCGGTACGCGAGCCGGATCCGCCTGGTGGCGGTCTGTCTGTGTGCCGTGCTCGGCGCCGCCGCCATGCCCATGGGCCCACTGCCCGCAGCCGTGGCACTCGGTGTGATCGTCTGGAGTCTCGTCGAATACCGGTTGTCCCCCACGGGCCGCAGACCGGGGCTCCTGCTCGCCGCCGACACGGCCGTGACGACCGCGCTGTGCCTCAGCCAGGAGCTCACGGTACCGGCCACGCAGACCCAGCACGGCAATACCTGGGTGCTGGTGATGGTCAGCATGGTGACGACCGCTCACCAACTGACGTACCCGCCGGTGCCCGCGCTGTCCGTCGCGATACTGCTGGCCGCAGCGGACCTGGCGGGAGCCGCGCTCGACCGCCCCGAGGCCTGGACCTACGCGGTGCCCAACGCGAGCTGGCTGCTGGTACAGGCCGCGCTCGCGCAGGCGCTCCACCGGCTCGTGCTGCGCAGGAGCCGGTCCGCCGACGCGGCGGGCGCAGCCGCCGCGCGGGACCGTCGGCGGTACGAGGTCGCGCGGGCCCAGCAGGCAGCCGAGCGCGAGTACCTCGCCACCCTGCACGACACGGCCTGCGCGACCCTGCTCATGGTGTCGTTGCGCCGACAGATCATCGACCCGGCGGTGCTGCGCGCCCAGGCCGCCGAGGACCTGCGACGACTCATTGCTGCGACCGAGAACAGCATCACGGGTGAAACGGATGTGGCGGACGCGCTGCGTGCCGAGGCAGCCGGTCGGCCGCTGACCGTACGCACCGAGTTCGGCGGCGGGTTGGGCACCGCGTGGCACCCCGCCGTCGTGGCGCTGCAGGGCAGTGTCGGCGAGGCACTGCGCAATGTGGAGCGCCACGCAGGCGTGGACCGCGCCACCGTGACGGCGAGCAGGAAGGAAGACCGCGTGCTGGTCACCGTCAGTGACGAGGGCGTGGGGTTCGACCCGGATGGCGTGCCGGAACACTGCCGGGGCGTGGAACGCTCGATCGTGGAGCGCATGGCTTCGGTCGGCGGCACGGCGACCGTCGACTCCCGGCCGGGGGCGGGCACTCGGGTGCGGCTGGAGTGGCCCCGTGTCTGAGGAGTCGAGGACCGGGAGACCGTGCGGAGAAACGACCGCGGCGGCACCGCCCGGGCAGCAGAGGCACGCGCCGCCGTACGAACTGCCGGGGGACCGGCAGGCATCCGAGCCGCCGTACGCGAGGGTGCTCCGGGACGGCGAGAGGGTCACGGGGGACGACATCGGGGAAGTCAACGAAGACGCCGCCGAGAACATCGCTCAGGACCTGCGCCGCGGGCTGCGTCGCGCCGGCCTGGTCGTCCTGACCGTGATCCATACCGGACTCGCCCTTCCGAGCCTGCTCTCCGGCCTGGACCAGTACCGCCATCCGTGGATCCAGCTCACGGCCTTCGGTCTGCTCACCCTGGTCATCGTGGCCCAGACGGTGCTGGGCCGCGTGGACACCAACGGCTCCGTCGGCTGGACCATCACGGGCCTCGCGGCCTCGCTCGCTGCGGCGATCGCCGCCAGCTCCCAGCTGCCCGCAGAGCACTTCTTCGCCACCCCGCACTGGACCTTCCTGGAGCTCGGCTGGTTCGGCGTGCTGCTCCTGCTCGGACGTCCGCTCTGGCTCACACTGCTGTTCATCGGCTGTCATGTCGCCTCCATGCTGGCGCTGTTGTCGCTCACCGGCTTCCCGTCCCGGCCGGTCGCCGCGGGCATGGCAGTCAGCGCGCTGGCCGTCTGCGCCTTCCAGGTGGCGACGGCCGTGATGGCCGGTTTGCTGCGCGGTGTGGCCGCGACGGCGGCCGCCGCGGCCCGCGAGCAGGAGAGAGTCCGTACAGACGGCGAGGTGTCCCGACGCGTCCAGGCAGACCAGCGAACCCGCTACCGGGAGCTGCGGGAGTCGGCGCTGCCGCTGCTCGCGGGGCTGGCGGACGGCTCGCTGGACCCCGCCGACGAAGTGGTGGGCCGCCGCAGTGCCATCGAGGCGGCCCGGCTGCGGCGACTGTTCGCGGAGCGTGACCATGCGGCCGACCTCTTGGTGCACACACTTCGGGCGTGCATCGGCGTCGCCGAACGCAACGGAGTGGACGTGCAGTTCGCCGTGCGCGGGACCTTCTTCCCGGTGCCCCGCCGACTGTGCCGGGCCCTGACCGAGCCCGCCCTCGCCGCCCTGGCCACGGCCGAGCGCAGTGCCCGCGCGACCGTGGTACGCGTCGATGGGATGGTCCGGGTCAGTGTCGTCACCGACGCGCCGGGGACGCACATTCCGCAACAAGGGGAGCACGGCGTCGCGGTCCGAACTCTGCGCCGCGACGGGCGGCTGTGGACGGAGGCGACGTACCGCCTGCACGCTCAAAGCTCATCGAGCGAGACCCAGCCGTCCTGAATGGCCCTGGCCACCAGATTGGCTTTCGTCGGCGCGGGCCGGCCGGCGTTCGCGTACTTGATTCGTACCCGGTCCAGATAGGTGTTGACCGTGCGCACCGAGATGCCCAGGCTCTCGCCGACCATGGCCTTGGACTCCGACTGAAACCACTCCAGCAGCACCTCGACCTCACGCGGCGCAAGCGCGGGGCGCCCGCTGCCGAGGTCGCTGCCGAAGGCACCCGCGAGCATCGGCGGGGTGTAGGGGCGGCAAGCGGCCGCGGCGAGGGTGGCGGCCACCAGGTGGCTCTCGCCCTCGGCCTTCGTCAGATAGGTGAACGCGCCCAGGTCCAGGCAGGTCAGGGCGTCCTCCTGACTGTCGCGCATGGTGTAGACGATCACCTGCCGCTCCAGCGCGACGAGCTGTCTCAGCTCGCGGTACACGGGGGTGCCCTGGGACAGTTGCAGATCGAGGACCACCGCGTCCGCTGTGGCTCCCGGGCCGCGGAAGGCGAGGGACACGTCCGGCCCCTTGGCCACGGTGACGATCGGGTGCTCCGATGCGGCGAACCAGGACTCGATGCCGGCGAGCACCACGGGGTGGTCGTCGATCAGCACCACGGTCACGGGCGAGAGCGGCGTGGTCTCGGACATGCCGACTGGTACCTCCCGTGCGACCGCTACCGAACAGTTCCTGCGATGTGTTCACAACGCCCGACACACCGGGAAGGTTTCCACGCGCGGTTGCACAACCGGCTCTGCCGATCCGCGCCCCGCCGGCCGGCGAGCTGCCGGATCCCGCTGTCGCCTCGGCCGCAGGGCGATGGCGTCCGCGAGGACATGGATCACGCGCAGGGTGAGCCTTTCCGACTCGCCGCGCAGCGGGAAGACACCGGGGGTGAGGGCTCCGGCGAGCTTGCCGACGCCGTAGCGCGTGTTTCTGCAGTTCGGCGAGCGTGGCGCCGGGCCTCGCTCCGCTGATGGCTGCGGAGGTGGGAACGGCCCGGCCCTGCCTGTCAGGGACGCGGGGCCTTCTCGCCGTGCACGGCTGTGTTTGCGGCAGCGAGCCAAGGGCCGAGGTCGTTGATGAGCATCCCACACCGGCCGGATCAGGTGCACGGCCAACGGCCGCGGCGACGGACGCTGTCCACACTCAGCTCCCCAACGACCTCTTCCCGGACGGCACCGTCCGCCATCTGCCGGACCTGATCGCCGCCGCGCAGCAGGGACACAGGTTGCTCGCCGACCAGCACTTCGAAGTGATCAACGCGGTCGCCGCCGACGCCCAGGTCGCCCTGGAAGTCATGTGGTCCAGAACGCTGGCCGGGTCCCTCGGGGACCTGACCGCAGGGCAGGTGCTGCGCGCCCACATCGCGGCGTTCCTCGAAGTCGGACCCACTCATCCGACCTCCCCCGACCAGTCGCCATGAGGTCCTCCCCGCGCCCGCGGGGGTAGCTCTCGAGATCTCCATCCGCCGTGCCTCGCGGATGAGTCGTCCCCGCGCCGTCGCCCCCGGCATCCGCCCCTACCGCATCGCCGTCCCGCAGGGCGACCTCGACGACCTGCACGACCGCCTCGACCGGACCCGCTGGCCGGACGAGCTGCACGGCGTGGGCTGGGCGTGCGGGGGTACCGAAAACCGTCCACCGTGCCGACCGCCCTCGCCCTCTTCCCCGCCGAGCCTCAGATCCCGCTGCGGCGGAAGGCCGAGCGCGCCGAGAACCTGGTGCGCTGGACGGAGTTCGACCGGGGCGGCCGTCTCCCGGCGGTGGAGGAGCCCGACGTGCTGGTGGACGACGTATGGGCGTGTTTCCGGCAGCTGCGCGCGAAGGGGTGAGCGGGCGGGAGACGCCCGTGGGCGGCAAGGGCTGAGTGGGTGCTCTGCCCGTGGCGAATCTGCCCCGGGCAGAGAAACCTCGTACGGACGTCGTCGGAGGTCAACAGTGGAGTCGACGGCATCCCGACCACGAGGAGACCCGATGACTCCACTCCACACGCTCGCCCCGCGCGCCGAGGAGGGCGACACCCCTCCGACGCGCTTCGACGACCACCTGGCCGCCCAACTGCTGGCCCAGCGGATCGTCCTGCTGGGCACTCAGGTCGACGAGGTCTCCGCCAACCGGGTCTGCGCCCAGTTACTGATTTTGTCGGCGGAGGACCCGCGCACCGACATCAGCCTCTACATCCACAGCCCGGGCGGGTCGGTGCACGCCGGTCTCGCCATCTACGACACGATGCGCCTCATCCCCAACGACGTCTCCACGCTCGCCATGGGTTTCGCGGCCAGCATGGGCCAGTTCCTGCTCGGCGTGGGCGCGGCCGGCAAGCGGTACGCGCTGCCCAACGCCCGCATCATGATGCACCAGCCGTCGGCCGGGATCGGCGGCACCACCGCGGACATCGAGATCCAGGCGGAGAACCTGGAGTTCACCAAGCGGACCATCGAGCGGATCACCGCCGAGCACACCGGTCAGACCCCGGAGACGATCGCCCGGGACGGCGACCGCGACCGCTGGTTCACGGCCGAGGAAGCCAGGGAGTACGGCATCGTGGACCGGGTCGTCGAGTCGCTGACCGACGTGCGCCCCGCGTCCACCCGACGACGGATGGGGCTGTGACATGGGGACATACACGATTCCGAACGTCGTCGAGCGGACCTCGCAGGGCGAGCGGTCCTACGACGTGTTCAGCCGGCTGCTGTCGGAGCGGATCATCTTCCTCGGTACGGAGATCGACGACGGCGTCGCCAACGTCGTCATCGCGCAACTCCTCCATCTGGAGTCGTCGGCGCCGGACAGCGAGATCGCGATCTACATCAACTCGCCGGGCGGCTCGTTCACTTCGCTGATGGCGATCTACGACACGATGACGTTCGTGCAGGCGCCGATCTCGACGGTCTGCGTCGGGCAGGCGGCCTCGACGGCGGCCGTGCTGCTGGCCGGAGGGGATCCCGGGCGGCGGTGCGTCCTGGAGCACGCGCGCGTGCTGCTCGGGCAGCCCGCCAGCGGCGGACGGCAGGGCACGGTCTCCGATCTGGCGCTCCAGGCCCAGGAGATGGTGCGGATCCGCTCCCAGGTCGAGGAGGTACTGGCCCGGCACACCCACCACGACATCCCCACGCTGCGCGCGGACATGGACCGCGACAAGGTGTTCACCGCGCAGGAGGCGGTGGCGTACGGGCTGGCCGACGAAGTGCTGAGCCGGCGCCCCGTGGCGGTCTGAGACGCCGGCCGGCGGGGTAGGTCAGGCGGCCAGGCAGAGCGGCCCGTTGTACGCCGTCGGGGAGGGGCGGCCGGTCCTCGTGGAGTGCCGGGTGAGTTCGCGCTGCGCCAGTGACAGCAGGTCGCCCAGGCCCAGTCCGAGGGCCTGGGCGGCGGCCGCGAGCACCTCGGAGGACGCCTCCTTGCGGCCGCGCTCCACCTCGGAGAGGTAGGGCATGGAGATCCGGGCGGCCTCCGCGACGTCCTTCAAGGTGCGTTCCTGAGCGAGGCGTTCACGCCTGAGGACATCACCGATCAGGTCGCGCCACAGGGGTTCCCGGGGTGCCGGTGCGGGGGCCGGCGCCGCGGGCGCGGGTCGCAGCGGGATGACACGGGCTTGGTCGGTCGCTTGGCTCGTCACCCCCTCAGACTAGGAGCCCGGGCCGCGGTGGGAGAGGTGTCCGCGTTCCGCCCTCGGTGGAATCAGACATGTCCCGTATAGCATGACCTTGGGTACTCTGCCTGAACGCTGCCGTCGATTTTTCGTCACTCCCACGGTTCCGGGGGCATGCGATGCGGAAGCCCGGGTATTCGCCGTTCAGAGAGCCACGCGCTCTTCGTTGTTCAGCGGAAGATGTACACGTCGAACCGTGACTTTAGGGAGAGGTAATGGACACCGCCGTGATCGGGTCGGAGGCAGAGGTCGTCGAGAAGACCGCCGGGACCAGCACGGGTGGCGGACCACTGCCCGGTGTCGAGGAACCGCGGCGCGTGGCTCCGCGGGACGCTCGGGAGCTGTCTAGGCAGTTCTTCCGACGCCTCGCGGAACTCGAGGAAGGCACGCACGAATACCAGTACGCCCGCAACACCCTGATCGAGATGAACATCTCCCTGGTGCGGTTCGCGGCCGGCCGGTTCCGGGGCCGTGGGGACGACATGGAGGACATCGTCCAGACGGGGATGATCGGTCTGATCAAGGCCATCGACCGGTTCGAACTGTCGCGCGAGGTGGAGTTCACGTCGTTCGCACTGCCGTACATCGTCGGTGAGATCAAGCGTTTCTTCCGGGACACCACCTGGGCGGTGCACGTTCCGCGGCGCCTGCAGGAGCTGCGTGTGGAGCTGGCCAAGGCGCGCGACGAGCTCGCCAGCCGTCTCGACCGGGAGCCGACCGTGGCGGAGCTCGCCACACTGATGAACCTCTCCGAGAACGAGGTCGTCGAGGCCCAGATCGCCGCGAACGGATACAACTCCTCGTCGCTGGACGCCGCCCTCACCGGCGACGGCCCCGAGAACGGCGAGGCGGTCCTCGCCGACTTCATCGGAGTGGAGGAGGAGGGGCTGCGGCTCGTGGAGGACTTCCAGTCGCTCGCCCCGCTCATGGCCGAACTCAGCGAACGCGACCGGCAGATCATCCATATGCGGTTCGTGGAGGAGGCCACCCAGGCGGAGATCGGCGAACGGCTCGGCTGCTCGCAGATGCACGTGTCGCGACTGATCAAGCGCATCATCACCCGGCTGCGTGAGGGGATGCTGGGCGAACTCGGCTGCGCCTGACGCAGCGGCCGCGCGCCCCTGAACCACGGATGCCGTCCCGCCCGAGAAAGGCGGGACGGCATCGACGGGTCCCGGGTCAGCTCTCGATCGACGTCGCGTCTCGATCAACGTCGCGTCTCGGTTGACGTCACTCCTCTGTCGACGTCACTTCTCGGTCGGCTCGCCCAGCCGCATCACGGCGCTGACACGCTTGCCGACCGGCACGCGCTCCGCGGTGACCGACGCGGCCAGCGCGTGGACGATCTCCAGACCGTGCCGACCGATCCGCCGGGGGTCGCGCGGGAACCGTAGCGGCAGGGCGGCGCTGCTGTCGTAGACGCTCACCGTGACGGTGTCGTCGGTGCCTTCCAGTTCCAGGATGTACGGCCCGTTGCTGTGCCGGTCCGCGTTCGTGACCAGCTCGCTCACCACCAGGAGCAGTTCACCGCCCAGCCGCTCGTCGATCATGGCGCACCACTCGGTCCTGAGTGTGTCGACGAAGTGCGCGGCGAAGCTGCGCGCCTCGGCGATGCATCCCGGATCACCGGTGTAATGCGCTGCCCGCCGTAGCGGGTCCACGGGCACATCGAAACCAGTCGGTATCACTGCCCCGTCCAGGTGCTCGATCATGCGTTTCTCTCTCGGAGGCCGGCCTGGCCGGACGCTTGCTGCACCAGTGCTCGTACCCCGAGCCGGGCAGGACACTCCCGGGACAGTTACGCCCTCGTCGAACGTGTGTTGCGATTCACGGTCCGGGAGACTCCGGCGAAACGGGCGCCTAGGGGAAGTCGGACGCGGGCGGCCCGCTGCTGCCGGGCTGGGCGGACGGCCTGCCCGGGCCGGGGCCGCTCTTCCGGAACGGGCGCTGGTCGGCAGGCGGGGTGAGCGGGGGATGCTTAGCGTGGTCAGCGTGAGTGCGGTGATGCGGTCCGGGCGCGCGGTGGCGCGGCACGGCTGGGTGCAGGCCGGGGGTGCCGCGTTGGCCGGGGTGGTCGCGATGGGGGTCGTGGCCGCGCTGGGGTTGTGGGCGGCGGGGGCGGCCGATCTGCCGGACGGGGCGTTTGCGCGGGTGGTCGCGGCGACGGTGGTCACGGCTGTCGGCGGCGCCGTGGAGCTCTCCGGGAACGCCGGAGACCTCGCCGGCACGGAGGCCGGGCTGACCGTGATCCCGCTGTCGGTCACCCTGACGGGCGCGCTGGTGATCGCCACGGGTTTCCTGCGGCCGCTGCGGCACCGTGCGGTCGCCGGCGCCGGGGAGCTCGCCGGCTGGGCGGCCCGTGTCGCCGTCGTGTGGCTGCTCGCGCTCCTGGCCGTGTCCTTGGGCGCGCGCCAGACGTTCACGCTCTCCGTGGGGGACGAGACGATCGACGAGCTCGGCGACGTCTTCGGCGTCACACCGAAGGTGGGCTTCACAACGGACGTAGCGCCGACGCTGTTCTTCGGTCTGCTGTGGCTGGCCGGCGTCCTCCTGCTCGCCCTGCTGGTGGCGCGTGGGGCACCGCTGCCGGCCCGTCTGCTGCGCTTCCAGGAGTCGGTGCGGCCGACCGCGTACGCCATGGTCGCCCTGCTGCTCGCGTGCGTCGCCCTGGGCGTCGTCGTCGCCCTCGTCGTCGCGGTGACGCGCGGCCATCCCGTGGAGACGCTGGCCGTGATCCTGCTCGGGCTGCCGAACCTCGTCTGGCTCGCGCTGACGATCGGTCTGGGCGCCACCTGGAACGGCCGCGTGGACGGCCCCTTCGGGCTGCCCATGCCGCACGTGCTCGACGAGGTGCTGCGCTCCCCCGACACCGCCACGCTCACCTTGCGCACGCTGGCCGAGCAGGACGGCCGGGTGTGGTGGCTCGTCGCCGTGGACGCGGTGCTGCTGCCGGCCGCCGCGTTCGTGATGGCGGCCCGCTCACCGGCCCGTACGCGCCCCTGGCAGCACGCGGTGCACATGGCCGTCGCCCTCGCCCTCACGGTCCTCATGATCTGCCTGGTGGGCCGTGTCGACGCGCACTACGGCCTGTCGGTGCTGGGCATCGAAGACCTCGTCGGCGGCCTCTCCGGGGAGCTGTTCCTGCGCCCCGAAACCTGGACGGCCGTGGGCCTCGCCCTGCTGTGGGGTCTGGTCGCCGGGTTCCTGGGCGGGCTGCTCGCCCGAGGAGTGCGGCGGCGGGGCGAAGCGCCGGAGGGCTGAGGGGAGCCGACACCGACCGACGCCTGCGCGAGAGCCGTCAGGCACAGCTGCGGAAGACCGGCTCCGCCCACGCAGGCGGCGGTTTCGGCCCGTCCTCGCGCGCTCGTACGGTCCTCTGGTCCACCTCCGTCGGCGGGGGGGGTGGGGGGGGAGGGGGGGGGGGGGGGGGGGGGGGGGGGGGGGCGGGGGGGGGGAGGGGGGGGGGGGGGGGGGGGGGGGGGGGGGGGGGGGGGAAGAGGGGGGGGGGGGGGGGGGGGGGGGGGGGGGGGGGGGGGGGGGGGGGGGGGGGCGTA
>NZ_JBWKCC010000003.1:19599-39654 GCF_056436655.1 Streptomyces sp. NPDC043427
ACCCCCCCCTTCCCCCCCCCTCCCCCCCCCCCCTTCCCCCCCCCCCCCCCCCCCCCCCCCCCCCCCCCCCCCCCCCCCCCCCCCCCCGCGACGAAGGCGAGGCAGGAGTCGTGGCGGTCGTCTCTTGGCGAGGGCCTCGACGGCCGCGCGTAGTCCCGCAGGGCCTGTTCGGCGCCGGCGAGCAGGGGGCGCGGGTCGGCCGTGTCCGCGAGGAGGCCGTCGGAGACGGGCGGGTCCTGGGGTACGGCGACCAGGAAGCGGCCGTCGACCCAGGCGGACCCACTGTTGGCGCACAGGATGTGCCCCAGTCGCCGCGCCGCTCCAGCAGCCGCACCGGCAGCAGCGGGTCGAGCGGCACGGCGGGCCGGGCGGGGTCGGGGGCCTCCCGTGCGGGCATGCCCGGCCCCGGGACGACGTGCGTGGGCCGGAAACGGGGGGTCGTCATCGCCGTCCCTCGGGAATCACCGGAATCGTCATCGCACCGCCTGCTTCCTGCTCCCCGCTCCCTGCTTCCGCTTCTTCCTACTTCCGCACCACGACAGGTTCGTGCCGGCGCAGCAGCCGGGACACCAGGTAGCCGAAGAGGGCCGACAGGACGACGAGCATCGCGATGTCGAGCAGCCACACCCCGGTCGAGTGCCGGAAGAGCGGGTCGCCGGTGAGGTCGCCGGGCACGATCCGGGCCAGGTCGAGGGTCCCGGCCATCGCGCCGAGCGCCCACCGTGAGGGCACCAGCCACGCCAGCTGCTCCAGGCCGGGCACGCCGTCCAGTGTCAGCAGCGCGCCGCAGAAGACCACCTGGACGATGGCGAGCAGCACCAGCAGCGGCATCGTCACCTCTTCCTTGCGCACCAGCGCGGAGACCAGCAGGCCCAGCATCATCGCCGTGAAGGCCAGCAGGGCGACGGCCACGGTGATCTCGACGAGCGGTGGCAGCAACACGCCGTCCCCGCCGGGCGCGTTGAGGTCGACCCCGTAGAGGGCGACCAGGGTCAGCACCACGGCCTGCAGGACCGTGATCGTGCCGAGCACCACCGCCTTGGACATCAGGTACGCCGATCGGGACAGGCCGACGGCCCTCTCCCGCTGGTAGATCACGCGCTCCTTGACGAGTTCGCGCACGGCGTTGGCCGCGCCGGTGAGGACTCCGCCGACGCACAGGATCAGCAGCGCGTTCATCGCGGAGTCGCGGGTGAGCGCGCCGCCGGCCAGGGCGCGGGCCATCGCCCCCATCACGAAGGGCAGCGCGACCATGATGACCAGGAAGGTGCGATCCGCGCCGAGCGCTGCGGTGTAGCGGCGGGCCAGGGTGCCGAGTTGGGCGCCGCGGCTGCGGGGCCGGGGCGGCGGGGTCATGATGACCGGCCCGGAGCGGGGCAGGCTGGGTTGCGCGGTCGCGTCGGCCACGTACCGGCGGTGGAAGCCGGAGGTGCGGTACTCCTGCGCCCAGTCCCGTTCGGTGTCCCGTTCGAACGCCTCGAAGGCCTCCGGCCACTGGGAGAAGCCGAAGAACGCCAGGGCCTTCTCCGGCGGGCCGTAGTAGGCGATCCTGCCTCCGGGGGCGAGCACGAGGAGCCGGTCGCAGACGTCCAGGCTGAGGACGCTGTGGGTGACGACGATGACGGTGCGGCCGTCGTCGGCGAGTCCGCGCAGCATGTGCATCACCGAGCGGTCCATGCCGGGGTCGAGCCCGGAGGTCGGCTCGTCGAGGAAGAGCAGTGAGGGTTTGGTCAGCAGTTCCAGGGCGACGCTGACCCGCTTGCGCTGACCGCCGGAGAGGCTGTGCACGGGCTGCCGGGCGCGCTGTTCGAGGCCGAGTTCGCGGACGACCTCGTCGACCCGTTCCCGGCGCTCGGCCTTGGCGGTGTCCTGCGGGAAGCGCAGTTCGGCTGCGTACGAGAGGGCGCCGCGCACGGTCAGCTGGGCGTGCAGGATGTCGTCCTGCGGGACCAGGCCGATGCGCTGGCGCAGTTCGGCGTAGTCGCGGTAGAGGTCGCGGCCGTCGTACAGGACGGTGCCGTGGTCGGCGGGGCGCTGGCCGGTCAGGGCGTTGAGGAGGGTGGACTTCCCGGCGCCGCTCGGGCCGACCACCGCGAGCAGGCACTTCTCCCCCACCGGGAACGACACGTGGTCCAGCAGCGCCCTGCGGCCGTGGTCGACGGTGACGGTGAGGTCCTGTACGTCGAGGGAGACCTCACCGGTGTCGACGTACTCCTGGAGCTCGTCGCCCACCAGGCAGAACGCCGAGTGGCCGATGCCGACGATGTCCCCGGGGTCCAGCCGTGCCCGGTCCTCGACGCGTTGTCCGTTGAGGTAGGTGCCGTTGTGGCTGCCGAGGTCGACGATCTCGTAGGTGCCGTCCGGCAGGGTGTGCAGCTCGGCGTGGCGGCGGGAGACGGCCAGGTCGTGGAGGACGAGGTCGTTGTCGGGTTCGCGCCCGATGCGGACGCCGCGGGTGGGCAGCGGCCGTACGGCGGTGGGCTGCCGGTACGTGCCCGTCAGGACGGGGTTCGAGACCGCGGACAGTCGTTCCGGTGCCGGCGGCGGCCGGCAGGCCAGGACGGCGCACGGGCCGTCGGAGGGGCTGCCGAAGCGGAGCACGCTGCCGGGGCCCACGCCCCACTCGTGGACGCGGCGGCCGTCGGCGTAGGTACCGTTGGTGCTCTGCTCGTCCTGGAGCGTCCAGTGGTCGCCGTCGGGCTTGAGGACCGCGTGGTGCCAGGAGACGCGGGAGTCGTCGAGGACGATGTCGCTGAGCGGGTCGCGGCCGACGTGGTAGGCGTGGCTCGGGATCATCACCACGGAGCCCGTCTCGGTCGCCAGCACGAGTTCGGGCGCAGTCGAGGCGACAGGCCGCTCCGCCATGCCAGGATTCTAGCGATCCGCTCACATGTGCGCCTGTCCGAGAGGCGCCGTCCGAGGTCAGGCGACGGGCACGACCAGCGCCGGGATCACCCGCTGCATGCGCAGCGCGTCGACGGACTCGGCGAGCAGTTCGTACTCGGTGGTCTCGTCACTGACGGCGATCCGCACCAGGCGTCCGGCGGCCAGTTCGTCGGCGACCAGTTCCTGTCGGTCGATGTCGGCACACCAGGCACGCAGCAGGGCGGGTACGTCGGGCACGGTGCCGACGACCGGGACGAGCGCGCCGGGCGGGAAGTGCCCGCTGTCCGGCCGCGGATCGAGCCGCTCGGCCATCCAGGAGGCCCGGTCGCGCAGCCACCACAGGGCCAGCGCCAGGGTGGGCGCCCGGTAGGTGCCCAGCGGAACGCCGATCCGTCGGCCGCCGCAGATGCCGTACGCCGTGACATGGCACAGGAATTCGTCGTGCACGCCCCACTCCCCCGAAACGTCGATCGCTTTGCCGGTGCGGCCTCGCTTTCCGTACGGCTCGTCTGGCTTTCAACAGTCCCTACTTGGAGTATCGCCACTCCTGACACAGTGTCACCATGACTTTTTGGCCAGTCTGTTGGCATATTCAGCGGATCCCTTGGCCGGATCGTGACGGACCCGGCGGGCAGGCCCCCGGGGCGGGCCGTTGATCACGCGGTGTGACGAATGCCGGGAGCGATGAGTTCCGCCGCGCGCGGGGGTCCATGCAGTGAGGACCCGAGAGGAAACCGGAGTGGGAACACGAGCGGAGGACGTCATGGGTATGACCGGGAAGGTGGACGCGGAATTCACCGCCGTCCTGCGCAGGAGTCCGAACAAGGGCGGCTGGATCTATCTCGTCTGGCCCGAGTCCGTGGAGTTCTTCGGGACCCGCGGTCTGGTCAAGGTCCGCGGCACGATCGACGGGCATCCGTTCCGCAGCTCCTTCATGGCCCTGGGCGACGGGACGCACAAGCTGCCGGTGAAGGCCGACGTCCGCGAGGCGATCGGCAAGGAGGAGGGCGACACGGTGACCGTGCGCCTTCAGGAGCGGCTCGGCTCATAGACATTCGGCTCATGGAAAAAGGGTCCCGGAGACGGTGCGCCCGCCTCCGGAACCCTTCGTGGGTGCGTGTCCTACCGCTTGATCACCGCGTCGATGCGGGCCAGCTCGTCCGCGTCGAAGTCGAGGTTCTGGATCGCGCCGACGCTGTCCTCGATCTGCTGCGGGCTGCTCGCGCCGACGAGGGCGGAGGTGACCCGGCCGCCGCGCAGGACCCAGGCCAGGGCCATCTGGGCCAGGGTCTGGCCGCGCGCCTCGGCGATCTCGTTCAGGGTGCGCAGCGTGCCCACCAGTTCCTCGGTGAGCGCGTCGGAGTTCAGGAACGGGCTGTCGCTCGCGGCCCGCGAGTCCTCCGGGATGCCGTCGAGGTAGCGCGCGGTGAGCATCCCCTGCTCCAGCGGGGAGAAGACGATGGAACCGACCTGGAGCTCGTCCAGCGCGTCCAGCAGGCCCCCGTCCTCGGGGCGCCGGTCGAGCATCGAGTAGCGCGGCTGGTGGATGAGGAGCGGGGTGCCGAGCTCGCCCAGGATGCGGGCGGCCTCGCGGGTCTGCTCCGCGGAGTAGTTGGAGATGCCGACGTACAGCGCCTTGCCCTGCTGGACCGCCGAGTGCAGGGCACCCATCGTCTCCTCCAGGGGAGTCTCCGGGTCGGGGCGGTGCGAGTAGAAGATGTCGACGTAGTCCAGGCCCATCCGCGTGAGGCTCTGGTCCAGCGAGGACAGCAGGTACTTGCGCGAACCCCACTCGCCGTACGGGCCGGGCCACATCAGGTAGCCGGCCTTGGTGGAGATGATCAGCTCGTCGCGGTACGACGTGAAGTCCGCCTTGAGCGCCTCGCCGAAGGCGGACTCGGCGGCGCCGGGCGGGGGGCCGTAGTTGTTGGCCAGGTCGAAGTGGGTGACGCCGAGGTCGAAGGCGCGGCGCAGGATGGCGCGCTGCGTGGCGACCGGGCGGTCGGGGCCGAAGTTGTGCCACAGGCCGAGCGACAGCGCGGGGAGCTTCAGGCCGCTGCGTCCGGTGCGCCGGTAGGGCATCTCGGCGTAGCGGTCGGGGTGTGCGGTGTACAACGCGACTCCTGAGGGGTTGGCACGAGGTAATCCGAGCCCCACTCTTTCGCGACCTGCGGCCAGTGGTCCAACAGAAGAATCCGATGGGATTCAGCGGATACGCTTCTCAGTCATGGAACTGCGCCATCTCCAGCACTTCGTCGCGGTCGCCGAGGATCAGCACTTCACCCGGGCGGCCGAGCGGCTGCTGGTGTCCCAGTCGGGACTGTCGGCCTCGATCCGCGCACTGGAGCGGGAGCTTCAGACGCCGCTGTTCGTGCGCACGACCCGCCGCGTGACGCTCACCCCGGCCGGCCGGGCGCTGTTGGGCGAGGCGGAGCGGATCCTGGCGCAGGTGCGGGCGGCGCATGAGGCGGTGGCCGCGGTGCAGGGCGTGCTGCGCGGCATGCTGGCGCTCGGCTCCGAGCAGTGCATCGCCGGGGTGAATGTGGCCGGGCTGTTGGCCGCGTTCCGGCGGCAGCACCCGGATGTGGAGATCTGCCTGCGCCAGGCGGGCTCAGGGGCGCTGGCGGAGGAGGTCGCGGCCGGGCGGCTGGACCTGGCGTTCGTGGTCCGGACGCAGGAGGACACCGATCAGCTCAGGTCCGTGCCGGTGACCAGCGAACCGATGACGGTCCTGTGCCATCCCAGCCACCGGCTCGCCGCCGCCGGCGTGGCCGTCACTCCGGAGGACCTGGGCGGTGAGGTGTTCGTCGACTTCCACCCGGACTGGGGGCCGCGCCGCACCACCGACGCCGCGTTCGCCACGGCGCGCGTGCGGCGGACCGTGGCGCTGGAGGTGAACGACGTGCACAGCCTCCTCGACCTGGTGGACGAGGGCCTGGGCATCGCCGTCGTGCCCCGGCACTTCCGGCACAAGCGCGCGTCCCTCACCGCCCTGCCGGTGAAGGGCACCGGCGAGACCCTGTACGAGACCGTCGCCCTCCTCCCACCCGCGCAGGCCACCAGCCCGGCGGCGCGGGCGCTGATGGCCCTGCTGGAGACGGGGGGTCCGGCGACACCCCAGGACCCGGATCAAGCACTGAATCCGGGATGAAAGAGCGTGCCCCTACGCGTGAGTCGGTGCGATGCGCGATGGTGGACGTATGCATGCAAAGGACATCCTCATCGACGGTCACAGCCGCATCCGGGAAGAAGTCCACGCCGCCGTCGAGGGCCTCGGACCCGACGACCTCAGCGCCCGCCCCTCCGATGACGCCAACTCGATCGCGTGGCTGGTCTGGCACCTCACCCGGGTGCAGGACGACCACGTCGCGGACGCCTTCGACCTCGACCAGGTGTGGCTGTCGCAGGACTGGGAGAAGCGATTCGGTCTCGGTCTGCCGCGCCACGACACCGGGTACGGCCACACCCCGGCGAAGGTCGCCAAGGTGCGGGTGGACTCCGGCGACCTGCTGACCGGCTACTACGACGCCGTGCACGAGCAGACGCTGAAGGCGCTGCGGGGGCTGAGCGCGGCGGACCTGGAGCGCGTCGTGGACGAGCGCTGGGATCCACCGGTCACCCTGGGCGTACGGCTGGTCAGCGTCCTGTCCGACGATCTGCAGCACGTCGGACAGGCGGCCTACGTCCGGGGGCTGCTGCAGAGCGCGGCCGCGTAACCCGGCAGGACGACGTCCTCGATGAGGGCCCTGCGCTCGTCGAACGGGATGAACGCGCTCTTGAGGGCGTTGACCGTGACCGTGCGCAGGTCCTCGACCGTCCAGCCCGCCTGCTCGACCAGCAGGGACATCTCGCGGGTCATCGTCGTGCCCGACACCAGCCGGTTGTCGGTGTTGAGGGTGACGCGGAAGCCGAGGTCCTTCAGCGCAGTGATCGGGTGCTCGGCGATCGAGGTGGCCGCACCGGTCTGGAGATTGGACGTCGGGCACATCTCCAGGGCGATCCGGCGGTCGCGCACCCAGCCCGCCAGCCGGCCGAGCTTGCCCTCCGCGAGGTTGGGGATGTCGTCCGTGATGCGGACGCCGTGGCCTATGCGCTGGGCGCCGCACACCTGCAGGGCCTGGTGGATGCTGGGCAGGCCGTGCGCCTCGCCGGCGTGGATGGTGAACGGGACGTTCTCGCGGCGCAGGTGCTCGAAGGCGGCGAGGTGGTCGGCGGGCGGGAAGCCGTCCTCGGCGCCGGCGATGTCGAAGCCGACGACGCCCGCGTCACGGTAGGCGACGGCCAGGTCGGCGGTCTCCTTGGTGCGGTCGAACATCCGCATCCCGCACAGCAGGGTGCCGACACGGACCGGCGTGCCCGCCGCGGCCGCCTTCGCCATTCCGGCCGCGAGGCCCTCCTGCACCGCCTCGACGACCTCGGGCAGGGCCAGCCCGCCCTGCAGCATCAGCTCGGGGGCGTAGCGCACCTCGCCGTAGACGACTCCGTCGGCGGCGAGGTCGAGGACGTACTCCTCGGCGGTGCGCAGCAGGCCCTCGCGGCTCTGCATGACGGCGAGGGTGTGCTCGAAGGTGGCGATGTAGCGGACCAGGTCGCCGGAGTTCGCGGCCTCGAAGTACCAGGCGGCGAGCTCCTCGGGGTCGGTGGTGGGCAGGGTGTGGCCTACCGCGTCCGCGAGTTCGACGACGGTGGCGGGGCGCAGGCCGCCGTCGAGGTGGTCGTGCAGGACGGCCTTGGGGAGCCGGCGGAGGGTGTCGGTGTCGATGCGGGGCGCGGTCATGTGCTTCTTTTCCTTGGCTGGTGGTGCTGTGGAGATCAGTCGGTGGCGGGCTGGAGCAGGTCCCAGCGGTTTCCGTACAGGTCCTGGAAGACGGCGACGGAGCCGTAGGGCTCGTGGCGCGGCTCCTCCAGGAAGGTCACGCCCGCCGCGAGCATGCGGGCGTGGTCACGGGCGAAGTCGTCGGTGTGCAGGAAGAATCCCACCCGTCCGCCGGTCTGGTCACCGACCCGGCCGCGCTGGGCGTCCCCCTTGGCACGGGCGAGGAGCAGGTCGGTGCCGCCTTCCCGGGTGTCCGGCCGTACGACGACCCAGCGGGAGCCGTCGGGGCGGGGCGTGTCCTCGACGAGGCCGAATCCGAGGGCTTCGGTGTAGAAGCGGATCGCCTCGTCGTAGTCGTCGACGACGAGGGTGACCAGGGCGATACGTCTCATCGGAGCCTTCCGGGAGGGGTGATTGACGGGAGAGGTTATACGTAAAACTTCAGGCGCGCCAGTCGCTTCTTCCGGGCGTAGGGCTGCGGGCCTTCCAGCCGCAGGGCTGCGGGTTTTCCGGGCGTAGGGCTGCGGGCGGAGGTGAGGTGCGACTTCGGCCCGAGGCGGGGCTGTCGGGGCTCCGGTTAGCGTCCCGGCATGGAGATCACCAAGCCGTCCCGCGGTCGTGAGCAGCGCAAGCGGGACGTTCTGAGCCGTCTGGAGCGTGAGATCGACATCTGGGTGGCCTCGGCGGGCCCGGGCGGGCTGCCGTGTCTCGTCGCCCTGTGGTTCGTCTGGCACGACGAGTCCTTGTGGCTGGCGACCCGGCCGACGAATCCCACCGGTCGAAATCTCCGGGACGGCGGGCGGGTCCGGCTCGCGTTCGGGGACACACGGGACGTCGTACTGATCGACGGCGACGTGGAGACGTTCACCGCGCGGGAGGTGCCGCCGGACGCGGCCGACGCGTTCCTCACGAAGACCGGCTGGGATCCCCGGGAGGACAGCGCGCCCTATGACTACTACCGGGTCCGGCCGCGCACGGTGCAGGCGTGGTGCGAGGCACACGAACTGCCGAAGCGGCACCTCATGCGGGACGGGGTGTGGATCGTCTAACTTCCCTCGCAGGCTTCACCCAGCCCGTTGAGCCTTTCCAACTCCTCGTCCGTCAGCCGCAGCGCTCCCGCGGCCACGTTCTGGACGAGGTGGTCGGCGTTGCCGGTGCCGGGGATGGCGAGGACGTGGGGGCCCTGGGCGAGGGTCCACGCGAGGCGGATCTGGGCGGGTGTGGCGCCATGGGCGGCCGCGACGGCACGGATCTCCTCGTCGTGGGTGGCGGCCGGGCCGCGTGCGCCGCCGTCGCCCGCGATGGCGAAGAACGGTACGAAGGCGATGCCCTGTTCGCCGCAGATCCGCAGGACTTCGTCGGTCGCGGGGGCATGGTGGCCGAGCCCGTACCGGTTCTGCACGCTCACCACGGGCGCGATGGCCTGCGCCTGAGCGAGATGACGGGGCTCCACGTCGGAGATGCCGAGATGGCGGACCAGGCCCGCCGCGCGCAGTTCGGCGAGCGCGCCGAAGTGCTCGGCGATCGAGTCCTGGCGCATGCGGCGCAGATAGACGAGGTCGAGATGGTCGCGGCCGAGCTGGCGCAGGTTCTCCTCGACATGGCCGCGCAGGTCCTCGGGGCGGGCCGCGGCGCCCCACTCCCCCGCGTAGTCGCGGTAGGGGCCGACCTTCGTGGCGATGAGCAGGTCGTCGCCGTACGGCGCCAGCGCGCTGTTGATGAGTTCGTTGGCGGAGCGCAGCGAGGAGAAGTAGAAGGCGGCCGTGTCGATGTGGTTGACGCCCAGGTCGACCGCCCTGCGCAGGACGGCGATCGAACGGTCGCGGTCGCTCGGCGTCCCGAGGTGGAAGGCCGCGCTGCCCGTCAGCCGCATCGCGCCGAAGCCGACACGGCCGACGGTGTGGTCGCCGATTTTCCAGGTGCCCGCGGCGTCCGCGGTGATCGTCTCCGAGGTCATCGGCGGAGTCTCGCACAACCCCCGACCCGCGGGCCGAGGACTTTGCGGACCCATGGCGCGTCAGCGCCGGCCCAGCCCGATGACGTCACCCGCGTCAGCTCAGCGGCTTCTCCAGCACCGCCTTGCGGTGGCTGAACGTCTCGATGGAGTACCGGCCGTGGTAGTTGCCCATGCCGCTCTCCCCCACCCCGCCGAACGGCAGGTCGGAGACGGTGAGATGGGCGAGCGGCAGGCCGTGGCCGATGCCGCCGGAGGAGGTCTCCGCGGCGATGCGGCCTCGGGTGTCCTCGGACTCGGAGAAGACGTACAGCGCGAGGGGCTTGTCGCGGTCGTTGACGAAGGCGATGGCCTCGTCCAGGCCGTCGACGGTCACGATCGGCAGGATCGGGCCGAAGATCTCCTCCCGCATGACGGGCGACGTGGGGTCGACGTCGGCGAGGACGGTCGGCGCGATGTACTTGTCCGTACGGTCGCTGCCACCGCCCACGACGACACGGCCCGAGTCGAGCAGGCCGGCCAGCCGGTCGAAGTGCCGTTCGTTGACGATGCGGCCGTATTCGCCGGAGGCCTGCGGGTCGGTGCCGTAGACCGCCTCGACGGCTCGGGCGAGGGCGCCTTCGAGGGTGGCGGCGGTCTCCGGGTCGGTCAGGACGTAGTCGGGGGCGACACAGGTCTGGCCGGCGTTGAGGAACTTGCCGCGCGCCAGCCGGTCGGCGACCACGTCGAGGTCGGTGTCGCGGTCGACGAACACCGGTGACTTGCCGCCGAGTTCGAGGGTGACCGGGGTGAGGTGTTCGGCAGCGGCGCGCATGACGATACGGCCGACGGTGCCGTTGCCGGTGTAGAAGACGTGGTCGAAGCGCTCGGCCAGCAGGGCGGTGGTCTCCGGGACGCCGCCCTCGACGACGGCGACCGCGTCGGTGTCGAGGTACGCGGGCACCAGTCGGGCCAGGGCGGCGGAGGTGGCGGGCGCCAGCTCGCTGGGCTTGGCGACGACGGCGTTGCCCGCGGCGAGGGCTCCGACCACGGGGGCGAGGAGCAGCTGGGCCGGGTAGTTCCAGGGTGCGATCACGAGGACGACGCCGAGGGGGTCGTACTGGGTCCAGGCGCGCGCGTCCGCGCCGACGTGGGCCGGGACCGGAGCGGGCTCGGGGCGCAGCCAGTCGGCGAGGTGGTCGAGGGTGTGGTCGATCTCGCGGACCGTGAAGTCGATCTCGGTGCGGTAGGCCTCGGTGGAGCTCTTGCCGAGGTCGGCGTGGAGCGCGGCGGCGAGGTCGGGGCCGTTCTCCGTGAGCATCTCGCGCAGGCGGCGCAGCTGGGCGGTGCGCCACTCGACGGGCTTGGTACGGCCGGTGCGGAAGGTGGCGCGCAGCCGGGCGACGGTGTCGGCAGGTGTCTCGGGGGGTGCGGTGGTCACGGTGCCTCGGTTCATCTGGTCGGCTAGATGTATATGCCAACCTTTCATGGACCGAAGCACATTCCCAAGCTCGTGAGGAACTACCCACAGTGAGGGCCGGATCACCCGCCGGCAGCTCGTACCAGGGCGTCGAAGAGCCCCTGCTGGGTGGGGTCCTCGCGCCCGCCGAGCGGAGAGGCCCAGATCGTCAGTCTTGAACGGGCCGTCCACGCGTTGGCTGGCGGCCACCCGGACGCAGCCCGGATGATCTGTGGGAGTCGGCCCTGGAACACCGCCGACAAGCCCACGACGCGCGGTACCGGGCTCTCCAAGTCGGCGCGGGCCGGTCCAGTGACCCGCGGCACTGGCTCTGGCCGCATACGTTTGCCGACGCTAAGGTGCGCCGTACTCGGCGGATCGCTCCCCTGCGGGAGGTGGGAATGAGGCTCATGGACGCGGACCACGCGGGGCTGGTTGTCGCGGCGCAGGCCGGTGACGATCGGGCGCGCGAGGAGCTGATCGCCGCGTACCTGCCGTTGCTCTACAACATCGTCGGGCGAGCGCTGAGCGGACATGCCGACGTCGACGACGTCGTCCAGGAAACCCTGCTGCGCGTGGTGCGCGACCTGCCTGCCCTGCGTACCCCGGAGAGCTTCCGGTCCTGGCTGGTGTCGATCACGCTCCGCCAGATCAGCACCCACTGGCACCGGCAACGCGCCTTCAGCGGCCGGACCACGGTCATCGACGAGGCACGCCAGATACCGGACGCCGGTGTCGAATCTGAGGACATGACGATCCTGCGTCTGCATGTGTCGGACGAGCGCCGTCAGGTTGTCGAAGCCGGCCGGTGGCTCGACCCGGACCATCGGGTGCTGCTGTCGCTGTGGTGGCAGGAACGCGCCGGCTCGCTGAGCCGTGAAGACATCGCCGCCGCGACGGGGCTCACGGTCGCCCACGTCGGAGTACGCCTGCAACGCATGCGCGAGCAGTTGGAACTGAGCCGGACGATCGTCGCCGCGCTGGAGGCCGACCCGCGCTGTTCGCAGTTGGACGAGACCGTCGTCGGCTGGGACGGTCTCCGTACATCGGTGTGGCGCAAGCGGATCGCGCGGCACACCCGCGACTGCCCTGTCTGCATGGCGACGACGACGGAACGGGTTCCGGCCGAACTACTGCTCCTCAGCCTCGCGCCGCTGGCCGTCCCGGCCGGGCTCATGGCCACGCTGGTCGCCAAGGGCCTGCTGTCGGGTACGGCCGCGAGCGCCGCCGGGCTGGCCACGGCACACGTCGCCGTCGGCACGGCATCGGCGGCGGGGGGAGGCAGTCTGCACAGCTCGCTGTTCGGCAAACTCTACGCAGTGACCGCTCATCCGCTGGTGGGCCTCGCCACCGGCGCGGTGGTCATCGCCGGGACCGCCACCTACGCGACCTGGCCCGAACCGGCGCATCGGGCGCCCGCCGTCGTCGCCGCTCCCAAGGTCGGGCCTCCCACGCCGATCCCGTCGCACACCGCCGCGTCGGCCGGACCGTCCCCGGTGAGTCCGTCCGCCGACGCAGGCACTGTTCCGCTGGGCGCACAGTCGCTGGAGTCCGTGGACGAGCCCGCCCTGTACCTCACGTATGCCGGCGACTTCGCGACGCTCGGCCGGGTCTCCGCGTCCAGCAGGGCGCAGACACGGCAGCGGGTCACCTTCACGGTTGTCCGGGGGCTGGCCGACACACGGTGCGTCACCTTCCGCGCCGCCGACGGCCGCTATCTGCGCCATCGTGACCTGCGGCTACGGCTGAGCACCAACGACGGCAGCGAACTGTTCCGTGAAGACGCCACCTTCTGCCCGCGCCCCGGGGCGGTCGCCGGGTCGGTGACCCTGCACGCGCACAACTATCCCGGATCGGTCATCCGCCACCGCGACGGTGGCATCTGGCTGGATGGCTCCGACGGCACGAGGGCCTTCGCCGGCCAGGCTTCCTTCATCATGCGCAGGGCCTGGGCTTGAGAACGCTCCGTGAGCATTGTGGACCGAGGCGCACAGTGACAGCTGGTGATACCGCACCACGGCCCTGCACCACGATCCTGCACAACGCCGTTCTCCACCCGGCAGTGAGCCGATTGCCGCGCCGAACCCAGCTTCGATCCGCGTGCATCGACGGCTGCCTCGCCGTGACCGGCCTGAAGGATGGGCCCTTTCCGGGGGGACGAGCAGACTGCGGGGCTTGGCACAACGCTTTGTGCCTGCGAGATGCATCACGGAGCAATCGTCCGGACGGCGCGATTTTTCTGTTACGAGAACGCGAGTGCGGAGGCCTCCACTTCGTGGGGCGCCCTTCCCGCTGCTCACCATGAGGTGCCGGCGTGGCAGGTTCCCCGTCTCCCCGTTGACGTATCCCCTGATGAAAGCCGCTCTCATGACGCGACACACCCACGACCCCCGGGCGACCGGTATGCAGGAACGGCCCCATGTCCTGCACCGCACCCCACCCGCGACGGATCAGGCCGTACCGGCCGATGCGCGCACGATCACGGCACCCAGGGTGACCCGCGACCCCCGAGGAGAATCATGAAGGGCCTGCACCGGCTCGGCCGGCGTCGCCAGACATTGACGATAGGGCTGTCGGCCGCGGCGGTGGTGGCCGGTGTCGTGACGCTCCTGCCCAACTCCGCCGGAGCCGCAACCCTGGGTACGCAGGCGGCCCCCTCGGGCAGGTACTTCGGCACCGCTGTGGCGGCCGGAAAGCTCGGCGACTCGATGTACTCCGCGATCTTGGACCGGGAATTCAACATGATCACCCCGGAGAACGAGATGAAGTGGGACGCCACGGAACCCTCCAGGGGAGCGTTCAACTTCGGTCCGGCCGACCAGATCGTCAGCCACGCGGCCTCCCACGGTCAGCGGATGCGAGGCCACACCCTGGTGTGGCACTCCCAGTTGCCCGCCTGGGTCAGCGGCATCACCGACGCGGCCACGCTGCGCAGCGTGATGGACAACCACATCACCACCGAGATGACTCATTTCAAGGACAAGGTCTACGCCTGGGACGTGGTCAACGAGGCGTTCGCCGACGGATCCACCCAGCACCGCAGCTCGGTGTTCCAGAACGTGCTGGGCGACGGGTTCATCGAGGAGGCGTTCCGCACCGCCCGGGCGGCCGATCCGGCCGCCAAGCTGTGCTACAACGACTACAACATCGAGAACTGGACCGACGCCAAGACCCAGGGCGTGTACGCGATGGTGCGCGACTTCAAGTCCCGTGGCGTACCCATCGACTGTGTCGGTTTCCAGAGCCACTTCGGCACCAGCGGGCCGCCGGCCGGCTTCGGCACCACGCTGTCGAACTTCGCGGCGCTGGGCGTGGACGTGCAGATCACCGAGCTGGACATCGCCACCGCTCCGCCGACCGCGTACGCCAACACCGTCAAGGCGTGCCTGAACGTGTCGCGGTGCACCGGCATCACCGTGTGGGGCATCCGCGACAGCGACTCGTGGCGGAGCGCGGACACCCCGTTGCTGTTCGACAGCGGCGGCAACCCGAAGCCGGCCTACGACGCCGTGATCAGCGCCCTGGGCGCCGGCGCCAGCTCGTCCGCCGGCCCGTCCAGCAGCCCGTCGGCCAGCCCGTCGACGAGCTCGTCGTCGACTGATCAACCGCGCGCAAAGACCCGACGACCCCGCCCAACGGCCAGCGGGACCACCACGTCCCCCTCCCCGTCCGCCACCGGCTCCCTGCCGTCGACGTTCCAATGGAGTTCCAGCGGGGTGTTGATCGCGCCGAAGTCGGATGCGAGCCACAACATCGCCGGGATCAAGGACCCGTCGGTGGTGTACTACAACGGCAGGTACCACGTGTTCGCCAGCGTGGCCGACACTTCCGGGTACAGCATGGTGTACCTGAGCTTCACCGACTGGTCGCAGGCGGGTTCAGCCACCCAGTACTACCTGGACCAATCGCCGATCGGCACCGGGTATCGGGCCGCGCCGCAGGTGTTCTACTTCGCACCACAGAAGCTCTGGTATCTGGTGTACCAGACCGGCGGTAACGCCTCGTACTCGACCAATGCGGATATCAGCAACCCGAACGGGTGGAGCGCCCCGAAGGGCTTCTACTCCTCGATGCCGACGATCATTTCGCAGAACATCGGCAACGGGTACTGGGTGGACATGTGGGTGATCTGCGACTCGGCGAACTGCTACCTGTTCTCCTCCGACGACAACGGACATCTGTACCGGTCGCAGACCACGCTGTCGCAGTTCCCCAACGGGATGACCAACACCGTCATCGCCGCGCAGGACGCCAACCGCAACAACCTCTTCGAGGCCGCCAACGTCTACAAGGTCCAGGGCAAGAACCAGTACCTGCTGATCGTGGAGGCGATCGGGTCGGACGGCCGACGCTACTTCCGGTCCTGGACGTCGGGCAGCATCGACGGATCATGGACCGCGCTGGCAGCCAGTGAGAGCAACCCGTTCGCACGGGCCGGCAACGTCACCTTCCCCGCGGGCGCGTGGACCAAGGACATCAGCCACGGGGAGATGATCCGGGCCGGGTACGACCAGACCCTGACCATCAGCCCGTGCAAGATGCAGTACCTGTACCAAGGCAGAGACCCCAACTCCAGCGCCGACTACAACAGCCTGCCCTGGCGACTCGGGCTACTGACTCAATCCAACTCCACCTGCTGATACTCCGGCCCGACTTCGCGATCTCGCATCCACCCGGGCAGGAACGGAACGGCCACCGCGTGATCGACGGGGGTGTTGTGGACTCCCGAAGATCGCACGGTGGCCGCGCGCCGTAGCGGGGACCCTGCCCCGTCGGTGGTCGATGTTCATGACGGCGAAGGCCCCCGTCCGCCCGGCCTCCGTCTCCCTCCACGAAGGCACCATCGCCGTGCAACCCACCGGCTCCGATGGTCCGCCTGGCGACGCCGCCACCAGGCCCGAGCCCAGACCAGCCATTATCGCCAGCAAGCCCGCGAATCAGCCATGAAGATCACGATCTACGGCTGGAGTATTAGTAATGGCCCGTTACTTTGTGATGCCCCTGAACGTTACTCGAGACGCCACGGTGTGGCCGACGTGTCGTGAACGAGCAGGAGGAACGGGTGTTGACCGAAGCGTTGTCGGGTCTGGCGACGGCCGGCGGTACGGCGATGGTGGGAGCCATGGCAACCGATGCCTGGCACTCCGCCCGGGGCAGGTTCGCCCGGCTGCTCGGGCGAGGCGAACCAGCCCTGGAACGAATCGAGGCGGAGCGCCTCGACCGCGCCGCGACCGACATCGAGCAGGTCACTGAGGAGAACAGGGACACAACGCGCCGGAGTCTGCAACGGCGGTGGACCGGTCAGCTGGAGCTCCTGCTGGAGGAGCACCCGGCAGCGGCCGACGAACTGCGGTCCCTCGTCGAGGAGTTGACAGCCCGCCGACCCAGCGTTCAGCAGAGCTGGGTGCAGAACAACATCGCCCACGCCGGCGGGGTCCAGAACATCACCCAGCGCGGCGACATCAACGTCGGCGGGGGAAGCAGGGGCCTCGGGTGAGCAGGGACGCGCAGAACAACGCGGCGCACGACGGCGGGACGCAGTACATCACAGGGGGCGGTGACGTGAAGAGCGTCAACGTGTTCCTCGATCGCCCCTCTCCGGCCGGTGAGACCGATACTCCTCCGGGCTCCCAGGGGAAGCTGTCGACGAGGATGCGGGCGGCCCTCGTCGGCTCCGGCTTCGGCGTGATGACGCTCGCGGCCGCGCTCACCGTCTACGCCACCAACTCGCCCCGGACGTCCGAGACGGCGAACACCCGTGACGCACGGCCCAGCACGACGGCCTCCGCCTCGCCGACACCGTCGGCCTCGCCCACACCGTCGCCCTCCCCCAGCCCCACGCCTCCGGCGGCTCCACCGGTCGCGGCCCCCGCGAGGACGACCGAGCCGGCCACGCAGAGGCCCAGCGCGGCGCCGTCGAAGAGCGAGCCCTCGACGACGTACAGCGAGCCCTATCCCGCCAAGGGCGTGTACTGCAGCGCTTGGCAGACCACGGACTCGGCGGACGTGGTGGTCAGGGCCTGCGCCCAGGCCGTCGACGGGATCGGACGGGCGTTCTTCGGGGCCGAGATCGAGAACCGGGGCAAGGAGACCATGCATGCGTCGGTTGTGGTGAAGTATGTGGTCTCCGAGAAAACCTTGGACTGCCCCAGGAAGTCCGACCCGTGGACCGGCATCGTGATCACCCCCGGCGGCCGCTGGCGCTCCGCACTCCCCGAGTGCCAGGTCGACGATCTCAAGGGGCATGCGGTGCAGTCGAAGGCGTGGGCGGTGACGCAAGCCGGCGACCCGAGCGGCTCACGGACGGCCTCCTCACCGTCGCTGCAGATCCAGGCGAGCGGTACCGTCGTCCCTCCTTCCACCTGAGGGAGAACCCATGGCTGCCCCGAACCGCCGCGAACGCCTGCGCCGTCAGATGTCCAAGGACATCAGGGCGGTGGCACGGGAGGTGATCACTCAGCAGGGCGTGGAGGCCCTCACGCTCGCTGAGATCGCGCGCCAGATCGGGGTGACCCCGGCCGCCCTCTACCGGCATTTCGACGACCTCGCGGACATCGTCCGGCACACGGCCCACGACATCGTCGCCGAGCTCGCGGCGAAGCTGCGGGCCGCGATGGACGCGCAGGACGAGACGGACTTCGCGGCCCGGCTGATCGCGCCCTCGCGGGTGTTCCGCCGCTGGTCCCTGGCGAACCGTCAGGAGTTCAGTCTCCTCTTCGGCACGCCCACCGCGGCCGCGGGCACCGCGCAGAACGACCTGACCAGCGAGTGGGTACGGGAGCTCGCCGGCGTCTGGGGCCCGGAGTTCATGCGGCTGTGGGCGGTCCGCCCCTACCCCGTCCTCAGCGACGACCAGCTGGACCCCCGCCTGCGCGAACAGGTCACCGACTACCGCACCGCCACGGGCGTCGAGATCCCCCTGGGCGCCCTGGTCGTCATGCTCTCCTGCTGGCGCTCGATGTACGGCCAGGTCGCCCTGGAGGTCTTCGACCACTTCGCCCCCCTCATCACCGACCAGGAGCCCATGTTCGAGCTGCTGATGCAGGAGCTGGTGACCCACCTGGGGCTGGGGACGCAGTACCGCCCACCACAGGACGCCGACTAGGGCCTCTCGTTTGGATCATGCCGGGCTCGCGGGGTCCGGCATGATCCAAACGAAAGACCCTAGACGGAGTCGTCGAAACGCAGCCCGCCGTTGACGTACCAGTCGCTCGCGGCGAGTGCCTCGTACAGGGCGGTGAGCCAGCCGTTGGGGTCGCCGTGGGAGCTTTTCACCATGCCCCGCAGACGGTCAGGCCGTCTCCGGCATGATCCACCGGAGGGGTCCTAGCCCATCAGCCCGGCCGCCACCGTTGCGCCCAGTTCCCAGCACGCCTCGATGTCGGTCTTGGCCGGTTCGCCGGTCACGGTGACCGGGTCGGCTGCGCGGCGCCAGCCCAGGCCCGTGGTGATGGAGTCGATGCCGCGGACCGCGCCGGTGACGTCGTTGCCGCCGTGGACGTAGTAGCCGAAGGGGCGGCCGCGCGTGGTGTCCAGGCAGGGGTAGTAGACCTGGTCGAAGAAATGCTTGAGGGCGCCGGACATGTAGCCGAGGTTGGCCGGGGTGCCGAGCAGGAAACCGTCGGCGGCGAGCACGTCGGACGCCGTGGCGGCGAGGGCCGCCCGCCGCACCACGCGGACGCCCTCGATCTCCGGCGCCGTCGCTCCGGAGACGACGGCCTCGAACAGTGCCTGGCAGTTGGGCGAGGGGGTGTGATGCACGATCAGCAAGGTGGCCACAGCCCCACAGCCTGCACGTTCACCACCGGGGCCGCAAGCCGCGCCCGCCGTGGGTGAGCCGTTCGAAAATCCGTTGCGCGCGGTCGGCTCTCCCCCGGACCCTGACCCCATGTCCAACCCCCTGCGCCCCGCCGCCCTTTCCGACGCGCCCGCCATCACGGACCTGCTCAACGCGGTCGACGAGATCGAGATCGGGCGGCCCGAGACCGACCTCCACGTGGTCGAGGGCGACCTCAATCATCCCGGGGTAGACCTCGACCGGGATTCCTGGCTGGCCTTCGACGGAGACCGGCTGGTGGTCTACGGACTGCTGTGGGACGAGTCGGAGGGCGAACGCATCGACATCGACCACTACGTGCTGCCCGACCACCAGCAGACCGGCATGCGCGTCCTGGACGCGATGGAAGCCCGGGCTCTGGAAAGGGCCCGGGAGAACGGTGCGGAGCGGGCCGTGGTGCATCTCCACCTCAATGTGCGACCGACGCTCGACACCGGCCTGATCGAGGCACGGGGCTGGAAAGTCGTGCGGCGGCACCACGTCCTGCGGCGGCCCGTGAACCCCGCGGACGACATCGCGCCCGAGTGCCCTGCCGGGGTGCGGATACGGGCCTGCGAGACCGAGGCGGACCAGGTGCGTGTCCATGAGCTTCACCAGGCCAGTTTCGCCCAGCACTTCGACTTCCAGCCCCGCGACTACCGCACCTGGCTCCACGACATCCAGGCCGAGCAGCTCGACTGGTCCCTGGTGTGGATCGTCAGCACGGAGGACCTGGGAGACGTCGGCTTCCTGCTGGCCCGTGGCGACCGCGAGGCGATGGGATGGGTCCGCAACATCGGAGTCCTGCCCGAGGCCCGGGGCCGGGGCCTCGGCGGACTCCTGCTGCGGCACGCCTTCGCGGCCTTCGCCGCGAAGGGGCGCGACACCGTAGGACTCGGCGTGGACACGGCCAACGCCACCGGCGCTCCCGAGCTGTACGCACGGCACGGGATGACCCTGCACTTCGCGGTCGACACCTGGGAGACCGTGCTCAGCTGATCGACGGCAACCGGGCCCCGAGCTCCCTGGTGCGTGTGGCGAACGTCCCGCCCCCCCCCCCGCGGGGAAGAAAAAGACACTCCCCACCCCCCCCCCCCGAAAAACCCCCCCCCCAATGTCGGGTTGTTTGTACCCCCCCCCCATGT
>NZ_JBWKCC010000003.1:39664-71195 GCF_056436655.1 Streptomyces sp. NPDC043427
GGGGGGGGGGTGTGCAGGGGCGGACAGACGCACGCTTGGCTCCGGGTTTCTGGGGTGGGGGGGCCGACTCCAGGGGGGGGGGGGGGGGGGACCCCCCCCCCCCCCCCCCCACGCCCTAGCCGGAGAACTCCCCCGACGTCGGTCGGCGCGTCGCCGCCGTCGCCCGGCTGACGTCGGTGACGGGGCGCAGCCGGTAGGTGTAGGAGTAGTCGCGGTTGGCGAACAGCTTGTACTCGTCGTGGGTGTGGGCGCCCCAGCTGTTGTCGCCGCCCACGCCCATCTGACGGTGGTTCAGGCGCAGGACGACCGCGTCACGCGGGGTGAGCTGGTAGTCGTGGCGCACCCCGCTCGACAGGTCCTCCGGGGTGAAGTGCGAGGCGTTGACCTCCAGGAGCGGTTCGCCGGAGACGAGCAGGCCGACGCCGTCGCGGCGGGTCAGCGCGGCCCAGCGGACGTCGGTCTTGTTGCCGTTCTCCTGCGGGCGCAGGTAGGAGGTCCACTGCCCGGCGACGGTGCCGGAGTACACGCCCACGTCGGTGCCGTTGTTGCGGTCCCACATGTTCTCCTCGGGACCCCGGCCGTAGTAGTGCAGGCGGTCCAGGCCGCGCGGCAGGAACAGCAGGGTGCCGACCTCGGGGATGTACGGCAGGCTCGACGCGCCCGGGTGCAGGGTGTTGTCGACCTTGATCTCGCCGTTGCCGAAGACGGTGTACGTGGTGGTGTACGTCGACTCGACGGTGGTCGGCAGTGTGCCGCTGACCTTGATCTCGACGGCCTTGTCACGTAGTGCGCGGACACCCACCTCCGTGACCTTGCGCTGAGCGCCCGCGTCGCGCCACGTCTGGTTGCGGGTGTGCTGGCCGTTGCCCCGGTCGTTGTCGGTGGGTGCCCGCCAGAAGTTCGGCACGGGTCCCGAGGTGATCAGGCGGACGCCTGCGGCCTCGTACGACGTGATGGTGCCGCTGCTCTTGTCGACGGTGACGGTGAATCCCCGGCCCCGGACGGTGACGGTCTTCTCGCCGTCGTCGTGGCGCAGCGCCGGCACGCTCTCCAGCGGTACGGGGGTCACGGCGGGGCTGTTCGCGGCGACGGGGAGTTGCTGTTTGGCCGTCTCGAAGCCGGCCCTGGCCCACTTGGTGGGCTCCTTGGTGGTGAAGGAGAGGTGCAGGAAGTACTCGGTGCCGGGTGCCGGGTTCCTCGGGACCTTGACGGGGACCGTGATGTCCTTGCTGGTCAGCGGTGGGACGTCCAGTTGGTCGCGGCTGAGCCTGCCGTGCTGGACGACCTTGCCGTCGGCGACGAGGGACCAATGGCCGTCGAACTCACGGACGTTGGTGAAGAGGTACTCGTTGGTGAGGGTGACCCGGCCCGAGGTGACGGTGTCGCCGGAGGCGGGCCTGGCGTTGATCGCCTGGTAGATCTGCTTGACCTCGACCGACTTGCCGGTGGCCCCGCGGTCGGCGGTGACGATGCCGTCCCCGGAGAACGCGCCGTCGTTGGGGTTGTCGCCCCAGTCGCCGCCGTAGGCGAGGAACGTCTTGTCGCGGGGCCGCTTCCGGGTGAGGCCGACGGTGGCGGCGTCGAACCAGAACCGCACGCCGTCGTCGCCGGGCCCACGGCTGTCGGAGGCCAGCTCCACGGCGCTCAGCGCGCGGGCGTACACGCGCGCCCGTCGGATGGTGCCGCTGAACTCACGGGTGGGGTTGTCGACGTCGGTGGCCAGAGCCAGCGGCGCGGTGTTGACGGCGGGGCGTTGGGTGGTGGAGCGGGTGGCCCGCACCGAGCCGTCGACGTGGAGGGTCAGCGTGCCGGCCGCCGCGTCGAAGACGCCCGCGATGTGGTGCTCGCGGCCGGTCCAGTCGTCCGGCAGCGCCCAGCTCGCTGTGCTCCACTGGCCGCCGCCGTAGATGAAGAACTCCAGGGTCTTGTTCGTCTGCTTCAGGGCGTACTGGGTGTCGCCCTTGGCGAGGATCGGCTGGTGGTAGCCGGTGACGTGCGGGGTGACCCAGGCTTCCAGGGTGAGCGAGCCGGTGAGGTCGAGGCTCGTGTCTCGGGCGAACACGGTGCCGCCAAAGACGCCCTTGTCGCGGGCGAAAGTGCCGCTGGGGGCGATGACCTCGCCGCTCAGGGCGGCGGGCCCGGACTCGGTGAGCAGCTTGCGCGTCGGGGTGGGCCAGCTCAGGGCCTGGTCGACGAAGTCCCAGATCCAGCCCCCCTGGAGCACGTCGTAACGGCGGACGAGGTCCCAGTACTTCTTGAAGTTGCCGCTGGAGTTCCCCATCGCGTGGGAGTACTCGATCATCACGTACGGCCGGGTGTCGGCGGTGTCCTTCGCCCTCGCCTCGACGCGGGAGGGGCTGTCGTACATCTCGGAGCGGATGTCGCTCATGCCGGGCCGGTCGTCGCCCTCGTACTGGATGACGCGGGTGGTGTCGTAGGAGCGGATCCAGTCGTACATGGCGTTGAATGTGGTGCCGCCGCCCGCCTCGTTGCCGAGCGACCAGATGACCACCGAGGCGTGGTTCTTGTCGCGGTGGACCATGCTCTGGGCACGGGCCACGCACGCCTCGGTCCAGTCGGCGTGGTTGCCGGGATACTCGCTGCGGATGCCGTGGGTCTCGAGGTTGGTCTCGTCGACGAGGTACAGGCCGTACTCGTCGGCGAGTTCCAGCCACAGCGGGTTGTTCGGGTAGTGCGAGGTGCGCACGGTGTTGATGTTCAGCCGCTTGATGATGCCGATGTCCTCGACGAGGTCCGCGCGGGTGAGCGCCGAGCCGTGCGTCGGGTGCATCTCGTGCCGGTTGGTGCCTCTGAAGGAGACCGGTTTGCCGTTGATCCGCATCAGCCCGTCCTTGAGCGCGAACTCGCGCAGGCCGACCCGGTGGGAGAGGGTCTCGACCACCTTGCCGGCGGGGTCGCGCAGGCGGAGCACGGCCGTATAGAGGTACGGGTGTTCGGCCGACCACAGGCGCGGCGCGGGCACGGCCTTCGCGGCCCGGACGGTCGTCTCGTCGCCGGAGTCGAGCGCGACGCTCTGCTGGAGCGGCCGGGACCAGACCGGGTGGCCGCCTGCGTCGTACAGCTGGGTCTCGACGGAGTACCGGCCGGCGCCCTTGCCGCCGTAGTCCCGGACACTGGCGGTGACCGACAGTTCGGCCGCCTTGTAGTCGTCGCTCAGCGGGGTGTCCAGCTTGAAGTCGCGCAGGTGGACCGCCGGTGTGGAGTACAGGTAGACCGAGCGGAAGATGCCGCTCAGGCGGATCATGTCCTGGTCCTCGAGCCAGTCGCCGTCGGAGTAGCGGTAGACCTCGACGGCGATCTGGTTGGTGCCCGGCTTGAGGTGCTGGGTGATGTCGTACTCGGCGGGGTCGTAGGAGTCCTCGTGGTAGCCGACCAACTCGCCGTTGATCCAGACGTAGTGGGCGGACTTGACCCCCTCGAAGTGCAGGAACGTCCGCCTTCCGGACCAGTCGCGCGGGACCGTGAAGGTGCGCCGGTACTGGCCCACGGGGTTGTACCGGGTGGGGGCGGCGGGTGGCTGCGCCTCCTCGCCCAGGCCGTTCGGGCCCCACCACGGGTAGGTGATGTTGATGTAGATCGGACGGTCGTAGCCCTGGAGCTGCCACGCGGAGGGGACGGGGATCGTGTCCCATTCGGTGTCGTCGAGGTCGGTGCGGTGGAAGTCGACGTCGCGGTCGTCGGGCCGGTCGGCGTAGGCGAACTTCCAGGTGCCGTCCAGGCTCAGCCGGTACGGCGAGCGCGTGCGGTCGGCGGCGAGGGCCTGGCCGAGGGTCGCGTAGGGCATCAGGGTGGTGTGCGGCGCCTCGGAGCCCAGCCGGAAGACGTTGATGTGGCCGTTCCACTCCGGGGTCGCGTCGGCCGCCTCGCGCGGGCCGGCCGCGTAGGCCGCGGCGGACGGTCCGGACAGGGCGAGCGCGCCGAGGACGGCGGCTCCGCCCTCGAGGAGACGACGACGGCTGACGGCCGTGGGAGACACGTGCGGGTGTGGCATGTCCGTGACCTTCCTCAGAGCGAACAGAAACGAACTTTCCTGACCGTGGCTCAGTGCGTCTTGTCGAAAAGGAAGTAGGTAAGGCAGTTGATGGCGAGTCAGTTGACTACGGCAGGTGACAGAGGTGTCACCGAGCCAGCCTCACCCTAGGTCTCGATCACAAACGAATCAATGATGCTGTCGGACTTTGTGCGTTCCTGATGGGGCGTTGCGCGTGGGTGACGTACGTCGACCTCTGATCGAGAATTGACGCATGGACACTCAACGGGGTGAGTGGGGCGGATGGCTGCCGCCGTCCGAAGTGCGCAACGTCGTGGTGGACAGCACCGTCGAGTACCTGGTCCAGGTGGGGCACATCCACGGCGATCTCGTGGTGAACCTGCCGTCTCCACGTGAACCGGTCGACCTCGCCGCCGAGGAGTTGGCCCGGGCCGTCCGCGCCCGCTGGTCGGCCGAGGCCGCCGCCTGGCAACTCGGGGACAGCGCCGCACCACTGGCCGTGCGGTGGCTCGCGCGGTGGGCGTCCCCGGCCGAGACCCGGACGGCCGCGCGCAGCGACCGGCTCGGTGACGTGGTCGACACGCTGGTGGCCCTCGATCCGCGCCGGCTCCTCGTCCTGGGCGGGCCCGGTTCCGGCAAGTCCACGCTGCTCGCCATGACTGTCCTGCGGCTGGCCGAGCGTCACCTGGGCGACGTGACCCGTGGTGTCGTCGGCGACCGCTCCACGCCCGTACCGGTGCTGTTGTCGCTGGAGTCGTGGGACGCGGAGCGGGTGTCGTTCCGCGACTGGCTGGTGGGGCGCGTCGAGGACGACCATCCGGGCCTGCCGCGCGTGGCCGGAGAGCACCCGGCCCGCCGCCTGGTCCGCGACGGGCGGATCCTCGCCGTGCTCGACGGCCTGGACGAGTTGCCCGACCACCGGCGGGCCGCCGTCGTCCACGAACTCGACCTCGCACCACGGGAGTCGGGCTTCGTGCTGGCCTCCCGCACGGACGAGTACCGCGCCCTCGATCTGCGTCTGTCCGGCGCGTCCGACCTGGAGGCACTCCCGGTCGGCCCCCGGGACGCGGCCCGCCATCTGCTGCGCACCTCGCCCGACGCACAGCACGAGCGGTGGGGTGAGGTCGTCGACGAACTCGCCGAGCACCCCGGAGGGCCGCTCGCCCAGGCGCTGACAACCCCGCTGATGATCTGGCTGGCCCGCCGCGCCTACGCGAGTCCCCACGCCGACCCGGCACGCCTCACCGACCGCTCCTTGTTACCGACCCGCGAGGCCGTCGAGAACCACCTGCTCGACGAGGCAGTCCCGGCGGCCTTCGCACCCCGCCCACACGACACGGAGCGGCTGCACGCGCCCGGGCGCTGGAACGCGGTGCGGGCGCGGGGCTGGCTGACGTTCCTGGCTCGCGAACTCGATCGGAGGCGTAGCGCCGAGTTCTCGTGGTGGGGGCTGAGAAGGGCGTGGGCACCTCGGCTTCTGGTGGTGCCGACCATGCTGGTCGTGTGCATCGTGCTCGGTGAGTCGGTGCTGAACGTCACCACGTGGGCGCAGGACACATACGGGGACTCGCTGCTTGCGGCGAGCATGTACGAACACACCGACATGTTCGCCGGATTCGTTTTCGGCATGGGCCTGCAACTGGCGACGCAGTTCTGGTTCGGTGACCGGCTCTGGGAGCCGCGGCGGCGGGCCAATCCCTTCAAGGCGGGTGCCGCCCTGAGGTCGGCCTCGCGGGCGGTCTCCCTGCGCAAAGGCCTGGCAGCCGTCGCCGTCGTCGTCGTGCCGACCGGAGGGTTCACGCTGCTGGCCCAGGACAGCTACCAAGCAGACGGGTTCACCGCGCTGTTCGTGCTCAGTTTCGCCGTGCCGGCGCTGGTCATGGCGGTGATCGCCGCCCCGTCGGACACGGTCGACGCCGCCACGCCCGACGACCTGCTCCGGGACGAGCGCCGTACCGCGCTGCTCACCCTGTGCCTTGTCGCTCCTCTGATCGGTGCGGGCGCGGGGGCGCGCGCTCTCCTCGTCGACGACGGGCCGGTGGAGGTGGGGGCGGCTTTCGCGAAGGCCTTCACCGGCGCCGTGATGGTCCTGGTCGTACTCAGTCCCTGGGTGCTGTGGGTGGTCTCCAAGGCGTGGCTCGCCCTCCTGGGCCGGGTGCCCTGGTCGCTGATGGAGTTCCTCCGGGACTCCTACGGGCAGGGGCTGCTCCAGCGGTACGGCGGCACGTATCGCTTCCGGCATCTGCGGCTCCAGGAGCACCTGGCGGGACGCGAGCCGCGGCAGGCGTCGCCTTCGCCCGCCGTCCCGGCGCAACGACAGCAGCCCCTCTCTGTCACGGGCCCCCAGCCGCTCCGACGGCCACCGGCCGACGCGCCGTTGCCCCGCTTGTCCGCGTTGCTCGACAACCCGGCTCCGCTGCACGAGGTGCGCGGCTTCACCGTGGTCTCCACTGCGGAGGCGTATGTCATGGCCGGCCGCAACCGGCGTATGCCGCTGGCCCACTGGCCCTTGTGCGGCGTTTTCATGGTCATCGCGATGCTGCGGCTGGCGACGACCGGCAACTGGGCCACACCTGAGGCGTGGATCAGCGTGGTGTTCTGGCCGGCCTTCGCGCTTGTCCTGAACATCGTCGCGTTCCTGCTGCCGAAGGCCACCGTGGAGCTGCGCATCGACGCCCGGGGGATCGCGGTCCGCGCGGGGCGTCACCGGGCCACGTACGCCTGGCAGGATGTCCTCGCCGTCCGCGTCCAGCAGGTCCACATCCGCGGCCGCAATGCTCGCGTGTACGGCCCGCACGTCCGGCTCAGACCAGGCGCGCCGGAACCGAAGAGGACCTTCCGTGGCCGGGACGGTTGGTACGTCGTGCTCGCGATACACCTGCGCCCGGTCATGCCCCCGGACCTGGTCGAGGCTTTCGTCCGTTTCTCCGGGGGCCGTTGGCAGGGCTGAGACCGGTCCGGTCCCTCAGCGCACCAGTTGGACGACGCCCACGGTGCCGACCACCACGATCAGGCCCCGCAGGACCACCGGGCTGAGTCGGCGGCCCACCGTGGCCCCGATCTGGCCCCCGAGGGCGGAGCCGACGGTGAGGAGGGCGACGGCCGTCCAGTCGAAGTCGGCGACGAAGAGGAAGACGGTCGCGGCGACGGCGTTGACGACGGCGGCGAGGACGTTCTTGACGGCGTTGAGTCGCTGCATGGTGTCGTCGAGGAGTACGCCCATCAGGGACATGTAGATGATTCCCTGCGCGGCGGCGAAGTAGCCGCCGTAGACGCTGGCCAGCGTCAGGCCGACGAGGAGGAGGGGGCCGCCGTCGGGATGGGTGCGGGTGCCGTCGCGTTCACGCCGTCGCCGCAGACGGGTGCTGATGAGGGGCTGCAGGACGACCAGGACGAGGGCGAGGGCCACCAGGACCGGCACGATCCTCTCGAACGCCGTGGCCGGCAGGGCCAGCAGGAGCGTGGCACCCGCGAGGGCTCCGAGGACCGCGCCGGCGCTCAGCTTGAGGATGCGTCGGCGCTGTCCTTCGAGTTCCCTGCGGTAGCCGATGGCTCCGCTGATGGAGCCGGGGATCAGGCCGAGCGCGTTGGACACCGTGGCGGTGACGGGCGGCAGGCCGGTGGCGAGCAGGACGGGAAAGGTGATCAGGGTGCCGGAGCCGACAACGGTGTTGACGGCTCCGGCACCCAGGCCCGCGGCGAAGACGGCGAGCATCTCCGGCGGTGTCACGCTGCCTCGGTGGTCGCGGTGCTCATGATGTTCATGAGGCGAGCATAGGAACCGGATGGTCCGGCGGGCGCCGAATTATCAGCGACCGGACAGCAGCGCCTCCAGTGCCGTCGCCGTGGCGGGGTGGCGGCTGAGCAGGGCCGCGCCCCGTGGTGCGGGCTCCGCCGTCTCCCACGGGTCGTCGCAGCCCAGCAGGTCGGCCACCGCGTCGCACGTGGCGGGGTGAGCGGCGAGCAGCGCCACGCGAGCGACGCCGCCCCCGGGGCGTGCCGGATGCCCGGACTCCGGCTCGGGCACGGCCCGCCAGGGCGGCACCCACGCGTCCAGCGCCGCGAGCCGGCCGGGGAAGATCCGTCCGGCCTCGCGGATGAGCAGCGGCGCGAGTTCGGCGCCCCCGGAGCGCAGGCTCGTGATGAGGGTCGGCAGCCAGGGCAGGAGCACCGGGTCCGGCAGCCGGGCGAACGCGTTCGACACCGCCTCCACGACGAAGTCGGCCAGCGCCGGCACCGGTTCCAGGGCGTGCAGGAAGCCGCTGAGGTAGCGCGGGTAGGCGGGCACCACGAGGGGGTTGCCCAGCAGGTCGTCGCACCGGGTGCGCAGCTGAGCGCGGGAGAGGCGGCCGAGGTGGGTCTGGGCCGCCCACAGCAGCGCCACCTTCGACGGATCCTCGGGGTGCGACTGGGCGACGGCCAGCTCCAGTTGGGTCCGGTCGCAGCCCAGCGACAGAGCGAGGCTCTCCATGCTGAACAGGAAGCCGAGCATGGCCGCGACCTGGCGGACCGTCGCTTCGTCGTCGGTGAACGCCGTCGGCAGCAGGGTGCAGTAGTGCGCGTACCCCGTCTTGACGAAGGACTCGATCCACGCGGGCAGCGCCGGCTCGCTGGTCCGGTAGTACGCCAGCAGGCGACGGGCCCGGCGCAGTACCTCCGGCGCGCCGTCGACGCTGCGTTCGGTCGCGAGGACCTCCAGGGCTCGGGTGCCCAGTTCGTCGGCGAGGCGGCGACTGCGCAGGTACAGGGTGGCATCCTCGACGGCTTCGAGGACGGTCGCCGTGGTGGCCTGGGGGCCGTAGGCCGCGCGGCGCAGACGCTGTTCCAGTACCTGCTCGATGCCGACGCCCTCGTAGCCGAGCTCGATCAGGGCCCGCTGGTGGGTGCCCAGGGCCAGGTCCCACGACTCCTGGATCGGCCGTTCGCCGAGCCGCCGCTCCCCCATGACGGTCCGGGCGGCACCGTGCGGCATCAGGTACTTCAGTATCCACAGCACGTCGGAGCAGCGCTCCAGCTCGGGCCGTCCGGCGATGTCCAGCAGCGCCCGCTGCACACCGCGCTGTTGCAGCTTCAGGCCGAGCGGCGCGAGCCGGTCGTGCACGTCGCGGGCGAGGGGTGGCAGGGCGTCGTAGCCGACCTGCCCGATCCGGTCGCCGCCCATCATGATCTCCACGAGTCGGCGTACATCACGCCGGCCCGGCACGGAGTCCTTCTCGATGCAGGTGACGGCCGCGTCCTGGAAGTCGTACGGCGTCGGCCTGGCGCGGTCGCGCATCCCGGCGAGGAGGATCGACGTCTCGAAGACGGCGATCGCGTCGGCGGTGGAGGCGAGGTAGCCGGCCCGGCGGGCGGCCCGCACGATCTCCACCGACCAGCCGAGCAGTTCGGCCTCGTCCAGACGGTCGAGCGTGGGCGGCATCCGGAGGAAGCCGGACAGCTTGTCGGAGGGAGGGGCGTCCGGTTCGGGCGCGGGCGCCGCCACGGACTTCCGGGGCTTCTTCGTGCCGGCCTGTCCCTCCAGACGGAACGGCTTCACGCTCGTGCGCTTGACGTTCTTCGCCCACACCGTGGCGGCGATCGACACGGATCCGGCGGCGAGGCCGAACTGTGCCTCGATCGCGGCGTGGCTGGACGGGATCAGGCCGTGCTGCCACTTGGTCGCGCTGGGCGGGCTGATCTCGAAGGTGTCGGTGCCGTGCACGCCGAACTCGGCGACGTGGCTGGCCGCGTGGAAGGCGCCGCAGACGTAGAGGCAGTCCTCGGGGTCGGTGCCGGTCGCGGCGAGGTGTTCGCGCATCCGGGTCCACATGTACCGTTCGCGGTCCTCGTCCACGCGCACCCGGTGCGGGTCGCCGGGGGCGAGGCGCCGGAAGAGGCTGCCGATCAGGAGCATCACCTGTCGGTAGGTGTCGTGGTCGCTGTCGCCGAGCGGCAGCTCGACGTACTGGTGCCACCACTCCGACCAGTGCCGCACCCGGCCGTGGCGCAGCAGGTGCTCCTCCAGTTCGGCGAAGCGCGGCCGCAGATCGCCGATCTCCACGCCGACCGCGTCACCGTGCAGGGCCGCCTCCTCCTCGGCGGGGGGTGACTCGGCGGGCGGAGACTCGGCGCCCGGCGCGTCCGGGTCGGCCGGTGCCGTGTCGCGGGCGTCCCACTGGAACACGTGGTCGGAGGAGCGGTCGACGAGGACGAGTTCGACACCCGGGGTGTCGAGTGCGTAGGCGATCGCCTGGTACTCGGCGGACGCCTCGGTGATCGGCGCGACCACCGACAGCGGCGCCCACTCGGCGGGGAGGCCCTCGACCTCGGTCGCGTACGCCTGGACCGCCACCGGAAGCCGGCAGTTGCGCAGTTCGGCCAGGAGCGGGGCCATGTCCTCGCACAGCTCCAGGTAGACGACCTTGGGCTGTTTCTCCCGCAGTCGGCGGGCCATGGCGATGGCGGACGCGGGTGAGTGGTGGCAGACGGGGAAGATCTCGAGCGGTTCGCGCACCGCGCGGTCGACGTCGTCGACGATGCCGAGGAGGATGCCCTCCAGGGCGTCGGGGCCGTCGGCGAAGGCGGAGGCGGCTTCCTGGAGTTGGGCGCGCAGCGCGCCGAAGGTGCCCTCGCTCATGACAGGGTGGCGATCGCGTCGCGGCCGCCCTCCAGGAACTCCGGCCAGGAGCCGCCCTGCTCCTTGCTGCGCGGCTCGACGACGCCGTGCAGGTACTTGTTGAGGATGGCGAGGTCCTCCGGTTCGCGCCGGGCCAGCGAGCCGACGAGCGAGGAGGCGAGGGTGTGGGCGGTCAGCGCCCGTTCGCCGAAGAAGTTGCTGTGCAGGACGGCGTCCTCGAGGACGCCGATCTGCTCGGCGGTGGACAGCGCGGATTCCAGCTTCTCGTCGTCGCTGCCGGCGGCGGCCGCGGAGGCACGCAGGTCGGCGAAGCTCTGCAGCAGCACGTCGAGGAGGGTCGGCGGCACGTCCAGCTCGATCTGGTGACGGCGCAGCAGTTCCTCGGTGCGGAAGCGGACGATCTCCGCCTCGCTTTTCTTGTTGGTCACCACGGGGATGCGGACGAAGTTGAAGCGGCGCTTGAGGGCCGAGGAGAGGTCGTTGACGCCCCGGTCGCGGCTGTTCGCGGTGGCGATGATCGAAAAGCCGGGCTTGGCGAAGACGATGTTGTCGCTGTCACTGTCGCTGCCGAGTTCGGGCACGGAGATGTACTTCTCGGACAGGATCGAGATCAGCGCGTCCTGGACGTCGCTGGTGGAGCGGGTGAGCTCCTCGAAGCGGCCGATCGCGCCGGACTCCATCGCGGTCATGATCGGTGAGGGGATCATCGACTCGCGGGACTGGCCCTTGGCGATGACCATGGACACGTTCCAGGAGTACTTGATGTGGTCCTCGGTGGTCCCGGCCGTGCCCTGTACGACGAGGGTGGAGTTGCGGCTGATCGCGGCGGACAGCAGCTCGGCCAGCCAGGACTTGCCGGTACCCGGGTCGCCGATCAGCAGCAGCCCGCGGTCGGAGGCGAGCGTCACGATGGAGCGTTCGACGAAGCTGCGGTCGCCGAACCACTTCTGGGAGATCTCCCGGTCGAGGCCGTCGGCGCGCTCGGAGCCCAGGACGAACAGGCGGACCATCTTCGGCGACAGACGCCAGGAGAACGGCTTGGGGTTGTCGTCGATGGACTCCAGCCAGTCCAGCTCCTCGGCGTACTTGATCTCGGCGGGGGCGCGCAACAGGTCGGACATGTGAGGGCCTTTCCAAGCGGGTGGGTACGAGAAATGAGCGATCAGGCGAGAGATGTCTTGAGTTCCTGGACGAGCCTGCGGATGTGGCCCGAGATCACCGGTGTGCCGAGGTTCTTGAAGCGTTCGCGGAACCAGGGGTTGACCTCCTGGCGCCCGGAGCTGGTCACCGAGCCGACGGGGATGAACTTCACGCCGGAGCGGTGGACTTCCTCGATGCCCTCGAACAGCGGCTGGGAGCGGTCGAACTCGTAGAAGTCCGAGATCCACACCATCACGGTGTTCTTGGGCTCGGTGATCTTCGGGCGGGCCATGGCCATCGCGACGGGACCGTCGTTGCCGCCGCCGAGGTTGGTGCGCAGCAGCACCTCGAACGGGTCGTTCACCCAGGGAGTGAGGTCGATGGCCCGGGTGTCGTACGCGATCAGGTGGACGTCCACCTTCGGCAGTCCCGCGAAGATCGAGGCGAGGATGGTGCAGTTGACCATCGAGTCGACCATGGAGCCCGACTGGTCGACGACCACGATCAGCCGCTGCGGTGTCGTCTTGCGGGCGGTGTGGCGGTAGTAGAGGCGGTCGACGTAGAGCCGTTCCTCCTCCGGGCTCCAGTTGGTGAGGTTCTTCCAGATGGTGCGGTCGAGGTCCAGATTGCGGAAGACCCGCTTGGGCGGGACCGACCGGTCGACGGCGCCGACCGTGGCCTTCTCGACCTGGGTGCGCAGCACGTCGGCGACCTCGTCGACGAAGCGGCGGATCAGGGCCTTGGCGTTGGCGAGGGCCACCCCCGAGAGGTTGTTCTTGTCGCGCAGCAGTTGCTCGATGAGCGACATGCTGGGGGTGAGTTTGGCGGCGAGCTTCGGATCGGCGAGTACCTCGCGCAAGTGCATGCGCTTGACGAGGTCGGCCTCGATGTTCCCGAGCTCCGGGCCGATCGCCGGGATCAGGTTGCTCAGGTCGGGGTTATCACCGCGGCCGCCGGTCGTGGTCGTGTCGGGGCCCCTGCCGTGGCTGTTGCCGCCGGAGCGGCCGCCGCGGAGTTCGCCCGGGCGGCAGCCGAGGGCGCGCTCCAGCCAGCCCGCGTCGGACTGCCAGCGGGAGAGCTGTCCGGCGGTGACCGTGCCGTTGCCGGTGGCGAAGACGTTGAGCAGCACCTTCGACACGAGTGCGGCGCGGCGCACCTCGGCGGCGCGGTCGCGTGGGCTGTCGGCATCGGCGTCGTCCGCCTCGGGGACCATCAGGCCGTCGAACTCGGCGGCCAGATCGGGGTGGCGCTGCACGATCGAGTCGACGGAGGTCTGCGGGTCGAGCAGCGCGGGGGGCAGGCCGATGTCCTCGACGACGGCGAGGCTCGCCGCTTCCAGGGTGGTCTGTTCGTCGGAGTCGAAGAGCCGGGAGAGCAGTCGCCAGTAGAGGACCTGGCGGCGGTTGGCCTCGGGGTTCGCCTCGGGTGTCTGTGGTGCCTCGGGTGTCTGTGGCGTGTGTGTCACTTTCGCAGCAGCCTTCCCGCGCGCTCCCGCAGCACCGCGACGGCGTCGGTGGCGGCCTTCTCGGCCTTGACGCCGGCCTTGTCGGTGGTGCCTCCGGCCCACGCGCCGGCGTGGAGGGCGACGGTCTTCTTCCGCACGGTGGTCTCCACCGCGAGCGGCTGGACGGTGTACGCCCCGTCGTCCCAGCGGAGCAGACCGATGCACGCGGTCGACGCGGCGACGGCTTCCGGAGTCAGCGGTCCCGCGATCGGGACGCGGTCGGTGTCGACGGCGAGCGGCGGGTGTCCGGCGAGGGTGAACGTCAGGGCGCCGCCGTCCTGGTGGGCCGTGTAGCCCTCCAGGAGCACGGGGACGGCGATGCGTGCCGGGTGCCGGTCCAGGGGTGCGGTCGGCGGGGCGGTCGCGGTCGCCAGGGCGACGCGGGCGGTGGCGAAGGCGTCGGCCGGCTCGCCGGGGCGAGCGTGCTCGTCGCTCCAGACCAGGTCGCCCTCGGCGGTGATCGGCATGTCGGTGAGGTCCATGGAGAGGCCCTCACCGGCGGCCGCGAGGAGCGACAGGTGAGGCCGGAGCAGTTGCCAGACGCCGGCTGCGACGACCGTGTCCGGCTTCGGCACGGCGACGCCGGCCCGCACCAGGCGGGGCGCGGTGCCGTCGGCGGGCTCGAACACGGCGTGGACCTGGGCCTGTGCGGCGGTGGCGTGTTCGTGCAGGTCGACACCGAGGGGCAACAGGCGGCCGGTGGCGGTGGTGATGCCGGTCGCGGCCGGGGCGGCGGCGCCGGGCAGGGTCAGCAGCATCGCGCGGGACCACAGGTCGGCCCAGCGGCGGGCCGGGATCCGCTCCAGGGTGGCGCCGGGGCAGGACGCGGCGAGTTCCGCGGCGAAGCCGTCGAGGAGGGTCGCGAGACGGCGCAGGGCCGGGTCGGGCAGCATCGCGGAGACGATCTGCGCGGCTCCGGAGACCGTGTCGTGGTCCATGCCCTGCCATCCCGCGCGCGCCAGGTCCGACAGCCAGGAGCGGGCGGCGGCCAGCAGGTTGGCCGGCTGCCGCTCGACGGGGGGCGGGGCGTTCTCCTCCTCCCGGCCGCGGCCCGTGATCTCGTCGACCCGGACCATGAGGGCGTCGTGGACGGAGCCGAGCAGGGCGCCGCGGGCCGCGGCGAGGGCGACGAAGTGGTCCTCGCCGGCGGCTCCGGCAGCCGCCTTCTCGGCGGCCTCGGCGACCCGGGCGGCCAGCGGCGTGCCCGTGACGGCGTGGGCGAGCCGGGTCAGGTCGGCGGCCTGGGCGGGCTGGGGGCGGAGCAGTCCGGCGACGAGGGCCCGGTCGAAGGCGTCGACGGCCGCGAGGGCTTCGTCCAGTCCGGCGACGGTCTCGGTCTGCGTGAGCGGTTCCGCGCGCTCCCCCACGCTCGGATCGAGCTCGCCCGGGGTCACCTCCATGGTGACCGCCCTGGTCGGCGGGAAGAACTGCATCTCCGGCAACGGTGCGGTGGTCGGGGCGAGTTCGAGGTAGGCGAGGTGGCGCAGGAACCGGCTGAACACGGTGGCGGCCGCCTTGGAGTCGGCCGGTGACGGGCGGGTGCCGGTCATCGCCTGGGTGAGGTCCGGCGCGCTCGGCTCCCCGTCCGTCGCCTCCACCCGCAAAGAGCGGGCGACGCGCTGACCGCCGTACTGGAGCACCGCCTCGGTGACCAGGGCGCGGATGTGGTTGCAGAAGCCGCCGCGGGCGCCGCCGCAGGGGCGGTTGTTGTTGGTGCTGCACGCGTACGCGTAGGTCCCGGCCGCGACCGACGAGACGTAGACGCGCTCGATGTCCGAACCGCTGGACACCACGCCCTGGAGGCGTCCGTCGGCCAGTTCGACGAACGGCACCTTGGCCAGCTTCCGTGGCCGCGCGGGTGGGATCACCCGGGCGGTGCTCGACTTCTCCCAGTCCGACAACGCACCATCTCCTTCGCGCCAGCAGGGGTCCACAAAGAGACCCTTGAAAAGGGGTCCGAATGGGGATCGTCCCGCCACGTCGGAGGGACATGAAAGAACCTACCGGCGACCACTGACAATGCCGCTGACCTGCGGTTTTCGAGCCAATGCCACAGGAGTGCCCTTCAGCGGCTACACGCTGGTGAGGAGTTGGGGCGCGAGCTGCTTGATCATGGTGTTGGTCCAGCGGAGCTGACGCAGTGTCCGCGGGTGGCAGGAGCTCGCCAGCTCGATGAGCCGGTCGTCGCGGAGGGCCTGGGCCGCCTGGGCGAGCATCTCCCAGTACAGGGAGGTGCGGGTGGCGGCCAGGTGCAGGTCGCGCAGGTCGTTCAGGAGGAGCAGGCCGGCCTCGGGGCGGCGGCCCAGGGCTTCGGCGGCCTTCTCGCGCAGGAGGGCCAGGGCGCCGGGTGAGGGATCGTCCTGGGGCCCCGGGAGGTCGAGGTCGTAGTGGCGTCCCGTCTCGGCGATCCGGCCGCTGTGTTCGCGGGACCAGCGGGCGAGGTCGACGCAGACGTGGTGGATCTCGTGGTCGGCGCGGTGACGTGCGGACACCGTCAACAGGTCGTGCTCCAGGGCGCGTTCGCCGTCGTGCAGGGCGGTCGGCGTGCGGGTGGCTCCGGTCATGTCCGGCTCTCCCCGGTCTCGGTTCCGGCCCGCCCGGCGAGGCTCTCGCGGCGGGCGACGAGCGTGACGCGGGCCGCGCACGTCTTGAACAGCGGCTGCTTGGAGGCCGGGTCCCAGTCGCTGATCGTGGTCTCGTTGGCGGCCCGCCCGGCGCCCGCGTCGCCGGGACGCCATCCGCCGGGTGTGTCCCAGTAGCCGTAGTGGAACGGCACGAACACCACGCCGTCGCGTACCGCCGTCGTCCGCAGCCGGGCGCGGATCGCCCCGCGGGGTGTGCTGATCCGTACCAGGTCTCCGTCGGACAGCCCCTGGGCGGCGGCCTCTGCGGGAGAGAGTTCGGCCCAGACGTCGGGGGCGGCGGCGTTGAGCTCGGGGACACGGCCGGTCTTCGTACGGGTGTGGAAGTGGTGGACCGTACGGCCGGTGATCAGCTGGAGGGGGAAGTCGTCGGAGGCGTCCTCGGGCAACGGCACGTACTCCGCCGCCTTGATGAGCGCCTTGCCGTCCGGATTGAGGGAGCGGTACTCGACGGCCTCCGCGGCTGCCCCCGTGACCAGGTCCTTGCCGTAGCTCTCGCAGGTGTCGGGGTGGGCGAAGGGGAAGCCGTCGGTGTAGAGGCGGGCGGTGCCGTCAGGTGCCTCGCAGGTGCAGGGCCACTGGATGCCGTCGCTATGGCGCAGCCGGTCGTGGTCGAGCCCCGTGTAGTCGCAGGGGCGGCCGGCGCTGCACCGCTGCCACGCGGCGAAAGCGCTCGGCGGATCGTGCCACTTGATCAGCGGGGCGCCGTCCTTGTCCCGGAAGTCCATGCGGGCCGCGTAGTCGAGGAAGATGTCGAGGTCCGCCCGCGCCTGCCCGGGCGGTTCGACGGCTTTCTCCGACAGGTGCACGGTGCGGTCTGCGTTGGTGAGGGCGCCCGTCTTCTCGCCCCAGGTGGCCGCGGGCAGGACCACGTCGGCCACCTGGGCGGTCTCGGTCAGGAAGAGGTCCTGGACGACGAACAGTCGTTCCTGGGACAGGATGGAGCGGATCCGGGACAGCTCCGGCAGGGAGACGGCCGGGTTGGTGCCGGTGATCCACAGCATCCGGATCGAGCCCTGCTCGGCGTAGCGGAACATCTGCATGGCGTGGGTGGGTGGCCCGTAGTGCGGGATGGTCTGCGGGGTGACGTTCCAGAGGTCGGCGAGTTCGGCGACGTGCTGGTCGTTCTGCCAGTTCCGGAAGCCCGGCAGGTCGCCGTCCGTGCCGCACTCCCTGGTGTTCTGCGCGCTGGGCTGGCCGTTCATCTGAAGCACGCCGCAGCCGGGGCGGCCCAGCATGCCGCGCAGGAGATGCAGGTTGTTCACCTGCACGGCGGCCGCGGTGGCCTGGTGGGACTGGTAGACGCCCTGCAGGACCGTCGACAGCAGGCGCTCGGCGCCGCCGATGACCTCCGCGGCCCGCTGGATCGCCGGCGCGGGCACGTCACAGATCCGGGAGGCCCAGCGCGGGGTGCACGCCTCGACGCCGGCCGCCAGTTCCTCGAAGCCGAGGGTGTTCCGCTCGACGTACTCCCGGTCGGTGCGGCCGGTGCGGATGAGCTCGTGCAGGAGGGCGTTGAGCAGCGCGAGGTTGGTGCCCGGGCGCGGGGCGAGGTGGACGTCGGCCCGCCGGGCCACCGGGGTGAACCGGGGGTCCACACAGACCAGCCGGGGCGGTCGGGGGCCGTCGAGGCGGTCGAGGACCCGCATCCACAGCACGGTCTGGGTCTCGGCCATGTTGTGTCCGAACAGGGCGATGACATCGGCGTGGTCGATGTCCTCGTACGATCCGGGCTGCCCGTCGCTGCCGAACGACTGCTTCAGTGCCTCGCCGGCGGTGGCGGTGCACAGGCGGGTGTTGCCGTCCAGGTGGTGGGTGCCGAGGCCGGCACGGGCGAGCACGGCGAGGGCGTAGTACTCCTCCAGGAACAGCTGCCCGGTCGTGTAGAAGCCGATGGAGCCGGGACCGCGCTCGTCCAGCAGCTCCCTGCTGCGGCTCACGATCCGGTCCATCGCGGTGGGCCAGTCGCACTCCGTCAGGCGTCCGTCCTCGCGGACGAGCGGCCGCGTGAGGCGGTCCGGGGAGCCGTTCGCCTGCCACCCGTACAGGTCCTTGGGCCCCAGCCGGCCGCGGTTGACCCGGTTGGCGGCCCTGCCCCGCACACCGACGATCCCTCCCTCCCGTACGGCGATGTCCATGGCGTCGCCGTTCGAGTGAAGCAGCGAGGCGGACCGCACCCAGCGCTCCACGTCCCCCTCGGCCACCCCGGACGCCAGGTGGACGTCGGTGCGGGCGGGCCAGGGGGGCCGGAGGCATAGAGCGTACGGGCTCCCCACGGGGCGTCGATGCGGTCGGGGTGCTGGACGCGGTCGGGGCGGTCGTTCACCGCGCACCTCCGAAGGTAGGTATCTGGAAGCGGCAGCGTTCCGAGGTCCCCCCGTCAGGTGCTTTCAAGCCTCCGTCCTCATTGTGCGAAGGCCCGCACCCGTGCGCGACTCACGTCGGCGCGGTGTTAGCCCGTGGAGCGCGGGGGCACTCGGGGCCCTGGTGGCTCCGCTCGGAGTCGCCGCGTACAGGCTGGAGGTGAAGGACATGGGTCACGGTGGAAACGTCATCGACGAGTTGATGACCGATCACCGCGAGGTCGAGGAGTTCTTCGGCCGGATCGAAGCGCTGCCGTCCGGTCACAAGGACCGCAAGCTCCACGCGGACCAGGCGACCATGGAACTGGTGCGGCACTCGGTGGCCGAGGAGGCGTACCTCTACCCTGCCGTACGGGAGCATGTGGCGAACGGGGACGCCATGGCCGACAGGGAACTCGAGGATCACGCGAAGGCCGAGCAGATCATGAAGGATCTGGAGGGCTGCGACGCCGACGACCCCGAGTTCGACCGGCTCATCGGCATGCTGATGTCGGAGATCCGCGCGCACGTGGCCGACGAGGAGCAGAACCTCTTCCCGATGCTGCGGGCCTCCTGCCCGCCGGACGCGCTCGACAAGCTGGGCGACAAGGTCCGCCAGGCGAAGAAGGTGGCCCCCACCCGTCCGCACCCCGCCGCCCCCGACAAGCCGCCGGCCAACAAGCTGCTGGCGCCGGGTGCCGGGCTGGTCGACCGGGTCCGTGACGCCCTGTCGGGGCGGGGCAAGACGGACTGACGCGGCGCGGGGCGCCCACGCCGACGCGCGAGGAAGGCACGCCGCCATTCATGGGCCCGTCGGGACACCCGACGGGCCCAAGGCTGTCCTGCGTCGGAGCGTCGCCGGCTGTCCCAGGTCAGGCGATGAGCGCGCGGCCCGGCCCGAGGCGGTCGACGAGCTGGGTCTGGTGGAGGCCGGCCACGGGGGCGAGGAGGTCGGGGTGGCGCAGCAGTACGGCCGCCTGCCGGTCGCGCTCGTCGGGTGCGACCAGGCGCCGGAACTCGGCGGCGGCGTCGGTGCTGTGGCCGTCCTCGGCCAGCGCGGCCAACGCGAGATCCGCCAGTTCGGGGTCGGTGAGCAGGCAGGCCGCCCAGCTCGCCACGACCTCGTCCACCCAGGTGCGCCAGGCGGAGTCCTCGTCGTCCACGGTTTCCCCGGCCGCGTCGGCGCCGCTGATCCAGTCGAGCCGCGCGGAGCCTCCTGGGCCCGCCATCCCGACCAGCGCGGCGTCCATCGCTGTCGGGTAGCGCAGCCACGCCGCGACCGTCACGGCCTGGCGGGCCTGCGCCTCGCACAGGGCCGAGGCGAGGGCGCCGCCGCTGGCCGGGTAGGCGCACGTGAGCCAGTGCGCTGTCGCTGCGATGACCGGGGAGAGTGCTGCGAGCAAGCTGGGCCGTCCGGGGTACTGCGGGAACAGGGGTTCCGAGAACGGTAGCTTTCGGGGCGGGTACGGGAACATGGCCTGGCGCCCGTCACCTGCGTGCTTTCGGCCACATGCGGGGGTCTGACGGTGGTGTGCCCGGTGCGGGTCGGCTGGGGCCTGTCGCGCCCGCGCGGCGGAGCCGCACATCGATACAGCCCCGCGCCCTGGGTGTGCCGATCACGGGGCGAGGTCAGGCGGGCGTGCGGTCCGCCGCTCGCAGGGTGTAGACGTGGAATGCCCTGCCTATGACCGGCTGGGCCACGTTGCGGACCTTGACTCCGCCGCTGGTCATGCCGTGTTCCGTGCCGGCGTGGGCGTGGCCGTGGACCGCGAGGTCGGCGCCGGCGGTGTCGATGGCCTCCGCCAGGAGGTAGCTGCCGAGGAAGGGGTAGATCTCCAGGGGTTCGCCGGCGAGGGTGTCCTCCACCGGGGAGAAGTGGGTCAGGGCGATCCGCACGTCGCAGCCCTCCTCGTCCTGGCCCAGGGCCTCGAGGGATTCGCGCAGGGCGTCAGCCTGCCGGCGTGAGTACCTGACGAACTCCTTCATGATCGGCTCGCCGAACTCGCCGGCGCACCGGCCGACGAAGCCGCCGCCGAAGCCCTTGGTGCCGGCCACGCCGATGCGTTTGTTCCCGCTGGTCACGACCGTGCCCCGGCCCTCCAGAACGGTCGCGCCCGCCTCCTGGAGGATGGCGACGACCTCGTCGGGGCGGTCGTCGTGGTGGTCGTGGTTGCCCAGGACCGCGACGACCGGGACCGCCAGGTCCTTGATCTCCCGAGCGACCACCCGCGCCTCGTCGGGCGTGCCGTGCCGGGTGAGGTCCCCGGCGAGCAGCAGGATGTCGGCGCACTCGGGCAGGGTCTCGAACGAGGGGCGCAGTACGCCCTCGCTCTCGGGACCCATGTGGATGTCTCCGACGGCTGCGACCCTGATCACGCCAGCTCCTCCGAATGGTCGGGCGACGCGGCGTCCGCGACGAGCAGGTCGCTGTGCACCGGGAATCCGGCCAGCTCGTCGCGGGCCGCGCGCAGGACGTCGTCGCGGCACTGCGCGGACGGCACGGTGCCGGTCAGCAGGACGGCCTCGCCGCGGGCCTCGACGCGTACGCCCAGTTCGCCGAGGGGGCCGGCGGCCAAGTGGTCGGCGAGGTGCGCGACGCGGTACACGAGGTTCTCCGGAGCGCCGGAGGGATGCTCGGCGCCGTGGTGGCTCATGACTGCTCCTTCTGCGGGGCGATGACGTTCAGGCGTTCCAGAAGGAAGAGGAAGGCCGCGGGCATGGGCTCGTCGCCGCAGGTCCCGCGCACCTGCGGCCAGTCGACCTTCTCGCGCAGCGCGCGGGCCACGGGGAGCACGGCGCCGAAGTCGCAGTGGTGTTCGGAGAAGGCGGCGATCAGGCTGCCGACCAGGTCGGTCGGCGACAGCACGGGCATGCGCACCGAGTCGACGGGGATGTCCTGGGCGCGGGTGAGCATCTCCGTGGTGACCGGCCGGTGGGCCAGTTCGAAGATGATGTCGATGGCCTGGCCGAAGCAGGTCGTCTTCAGTAGCCAGTCCTCCGGCGGTGTGCACACCTCCAGGCCGGCGTCGCGCAGGGTGGCCGCGACCGTTTCGGCGTCCTCGGGGCGGACGCAGAAGTCGGCGTCGTGCTGCAGGTTCGTGCTGCCGCCATGTGCGTGGACGGCGACGCTTCCGGCCAGGGCGAAGAGGTGCCCGTCCCGTTTCAGCAGGGCGCCGATCTGCTTGGCCGCCTCCAGGATCGCCTGGTGACGGTCCTGGGGCAGGCTCTGCCCTTGTGTCTCTTGTGTCTCCTGTGTCTCCTGGGGCAGGCTCCGTTCCCGCGTGGGCGGGGTGGGGTGGGGCGGCTGTTCCGGACTCCGCGTCGCCGGCCGGAGCTCCCGGTCTTCCGGGCGCCTGGCGAGCGTCGTGTCCTCCCCGTGCTGCGTCATGGTCACTCCGTTCGCGGCGTGGAGCGATGCGCCGTCCGAGCTGTCCGGACGCCGGACGGCACAGGTGCACCCTTCGTGTACCCGGCGCCCCGCCTTCGACACGGCCCGCGCGGTCGGGTGGCCGGGCGTGGTCAGCCCCGTACGCTGCCCGCCGTCAGCCCGCCGACGATGAAGCGCTGGAACAGGGCGAAGACACACACGACCGGCAGGCTGATGAGCGTGGCGGTGGCCATCAGGGCTCCCCACGCGGTGCCGTGCTGTCCGACGAAGGCGTTGAGCACGACGGTGACGGGCCGGACGTCGGAGTCCCCGGCGAGGGTGAGGCCGAAGAGGAACTCGCCCCAGGCGAGCAGGAAGGACAGTCCGGCCGCCGCGATCACGCCGGGCACCATGATCGGCAGTACGACCCTCAGCAGTACGCCGGTCAGCCCGCAGCCGTCGACGAGGGCGGCCTCCTCCAGCTCGGGCGATACCGCGCGCAGCACCGGCCGCAGCACGATCACCGTGAACGGCAGGGTGAGGGTGGTGTCGGCGGCGATCAGGCCGAGGTAGCTGTCATCGAGACCGGCTCGGCGTTCGAGGATGAACAGGGGCGCGGCGAGCACGATGGCGGGCGGCAGTTGGGCGACGAGGAGGGCGAGCACCATGGTGCCCGAGCCGCGCATCCGCACCCGGGCGAGCGCGTAGCCGAGCGGGAGACCGAGGAGCAGGGTGAGGGCCACGGCCCCGCCTGCGATCACGAAACTGTTCAGCAGGGCCCGGGCGAGTCCTTCGTACGACAGGGCGGTGTCGTAGTTCTCGGTGGTGACCGGGGTGGGGATCCACTGGGGCGACGGGGCGAGGATCCGCTCGGGTCGGGTGAGGCTGGTCTTGGCCATCCAGTACACCGGCAGCAGGAACACGGCGGTGATCAGCGTCGCGGCCGCGGTGAGCGCCCAGGGCCGGCGCGGTGGTCTCACGCGACGCCTCCTTCCGCTTCCTCCCGCCGCAGCCGTCGTACGTAGAAGACGCCCGTGAGCAGGGGTACGACGAGCAGCAGCAGGCCGGCGGCGGCTCCCCGGCCGAACCGGAAGAACGTGAAGAAGACCTCGTAGACGTAGAGGGAGAGCAAGCGGGTGGCGTCGACGGGGCCGCCGCCCGTCATCACGAAGACGATGTCGAAGACCTTGAAGGTGTAGATCAGGCCGAGCAGCAGCACGGTCACCGAGACCGGCCGCATCAGGGGGAGGGTGATCCTGAGGAAGCGCTGCCGGGCGTTCGCGCCGTCGATGGCCGCGGCTTCATGGAGTTCCGGGTCGATGGTGTGCAGTCCGACGAGCAGCAGGAGCATGTTGAACGGCACGCCGACCCAGACGTTGGCGAGGACGACCCCGGCCAGGGACGTGGAGGGGTCGGTGAGCCAGTCGTGGGTCAGGCCGCCCAGGCCGACCGCTGCGAGCAGGGCGTTGTAGGCGCCGGACTCCGCGTCCAGCAGCCAGCGGAAGAGGGTGCCGCTGACCACCGGGGGCAGCAGCCAGGCCATCAGCAGCAGCGACCTCAGCAGGCCGTTCAGCGGGAAGGGCCGGGCGAACAGCAGGGCCAGGGCGAAGCCCAGGGTGAACTGGAGGACCAGCGAGGCGAGGGTGAACAGCAGGGACAGGCGTACGGAGTGCCAGAAACCGGGGTCGGAGACGACGGCGCGGTAGTTGGCCAGGCCGTTGAACGGCTCGGGTCCCCCGAGGAGGCTGCCCAGTTCGACGTCGTGGAGGGATGTCCACACGTTGTAGAACAGCGGGTACGCCAGGAAGAGGGCGAGGAAGAGCATGCCGGGCAGGCAGAACAGATACCCCTCGCGGCGGATGCGGGCGGAGGGAGCAGGCTGCCGCACTTCTCTCCCCCTGCCCCGCGCCGGTCTCCCGCCGTGCCGCGCTGCTCTCCCCGCGCGCCTCACCGCTCTCCCAGTGCCTTGTCGATCTTCGTGGCCGCGGTCCTCGCCGCGGCGGAGGGGGACGTGGCACCGGTGAGGACGGCCTGCTCGGCCTCGGCGACGGCCTGGGAGGCGTCGGCGTAGTGCGGGCCGTACTGGCGGGGGCGGGCGAAGGGCAGCTGGCTGAGGAAGAGCCGCAGGGCCGGGTCGGACGCCCAGGTGCCCTCGTCAGCGAGGTCCTTGCGGGCGGGGAGGTTGCCGAACGACACCAGGTACGGCACGAGCGCCGACGGTCGCTGGGTGTACTCCAGGACCTCCCAGGCCTTGTCGACGTGGTCGCTCGACGCCATGATCACCCAGTTCTCCCCGCCCAGACAGGTGGCGGCCTCCTTGTCGCGGGGCAGGGCGACGACCTCCCAGTCGAACGTCGCCTTCTTGAGGGTGGGGATCTGCCAGGGGCCGTTGATCTGGAGGGCGGCGCGCTGGTCGAGGAAGCGGGTGTTGACGTCCTGCTGGGTCCAGCCCACGCACTGCTCGGAGAGCGAGCCCTTGGCGATGAGGTCGTCGAGGAAGGAGAGGGCGGTCGCGCCGTCGGTGGCGAAGGTGTCGAGGTCGCCGCCCGCCTGCCACAGGAAGGGCAGGAACTGGAAGACGCCCTCCTCGGTCTTGATCGCGCTGAGCGCCAGGCCGAACCGGTCTCCGCTGGTCAGTCGCTCGGCGGCGGAGGCCAGCTCGTCCCAGGTCGTGGGGGGACCGACCTTCGCGGACTCGAGCATGCGGGTGTTGCAGTACAGGGCGAGACAGTTGCTGTTGTTGGGGATCCCGAGGGTCTTGCCGCCGACCTGGCAGCCTTCCCAGGGGCCTTTGTAGTACTGGTCGGCCTGCCCCCATTCCTCGACGCGGCCGGTGAGGTCGGCGAGGAGTCTGCTGCCGCCCAGGGAGTTCATGGCGACGTTGTCCACGATGGCGATGTCGGGCAGTTCGCCGGAGATCGCGCCGAGGGTGATCTGCCGGTCGAGCTCGGCGAACGGGAAGGTCCGCCGTTCGATCCGCACGTCCGGGACGTTGGCCTCGATGTCCTTGATGAGCCGGTTCATACCGGGCTGGAAGTTGTCCAGTGTGAAGTAGTCCCACCACGTGAGGGTGACCGTGTCGGTCGTGCCGGAGTCGCAGGACGCGACGGCCCCACCGAGGCCGAGGGTGGCCGCTCCCGCCCCCGCGGCACGCAGGAAACCGCGACGGTCGACCGAGTACGACATGCTCCACTCCCAGTGGTTCGGTGAGAAACGATCAGAAATCGAAGTCGAGGTCCGGGAAGTCGGGCTCGGGCTCCGAACCCGGCACGGGGCGACAGCGTCCGGTGCTGGCGCGCAGCGTGATCAGGGGTTTCAGCAGGACGTGCCGGGGAGGTGAGCCGTGTGAGGTGAGCCGCTCGACCATGAGGTCGACGGCGACCCGGCTCATCTCCTTGGCGGGTATCTCCGCCGCGGTGAGCTGCGGGTTCACCTGTTCCGCCCAGGGGCCGGCCGCCACGCCGACGACCGAGAAGTCGCGGGGCACACCCCGGCCGTGCCGGGTCAGCGCGCGGTAGACGCCCTCCAGGGACGCCTCGTTCAGGGTGACCAGGGAGGTGGTCGCCGGGTCGTCCCGCAGGATCCGCTCCACGACCTCCTCCCCGGAGGCCAGGTCGTCGCCGCAGAGGTAGGCGCGCGGAGTGAGCCTCAGCTTGGTCATGGCCTCCAGGTAGCCGTCATTGCCGAGCCGCGCGAAGCCGTACCCGCTCTCGAACAGCTCCTGCGACCGGTTGACGAAGGCGATCCTGCGATGGCCCAGGTCGGCGAGGTGCTGCACACAGCCGCTCGCCAGGCCCGTGAAGTCGAGGTCCACCCAGCCGGTCACGTCGGCCCTGGCGTTGCGGCCGATCAGGACGAAGGGGAAGCCGGCGTCGGCGAGGTACTCCACGCGGTCGTCCTCCCGGCGGATCTCCATGACGATCACTCCGTCCACCCGCCGCCCCGCCACCATCCGCCGCTCTCCCTCGGACCGCCGCTCGCCCTCAGACGGCCATGCGCCTTCCGACCGCCGCTCGCCCTCAGACCGCCATGCGCCTTCCGACCGCCGCTCGCCCTCAGACCGCCGCTCGCCGTCGCTCCCGTGGTCCCCCTGGGGCCTGCGCTCACCGTCGGTTCTCTGCTCCCCCTCGGTCATCCGCTCGCCGTCGGTCCCCTGCTCCCCCTCGCTCCTCCGCTCGCCGTCCGTTCCCTGCTCTCCGTCGGTCCCCCGCTCGCCATCCGTGCCCCGCTCAGCCACCACCTGCAGCTCACCCGCCACGCGCCCTTCCGCCTCCGTCCACCGTTCCCCCGCCACGTGCCGCTCCCCCACCATCCGTTGGAACGAGGGGGCGTACGCCGTCCTCCCCGGCGCGAGCAGCAGGTCGTAGCCGTAGTCGGTGGCGGCCTCGGCGACCCCGCCGATGAAGGCGAGCTGCATGGGGGTGTAGTCGCGGTCACGGCCCGCCGGCGGATAGAGCAGACCCAGCGTGTGGGTTGCGTCGCTCTCGCGCAGCCCACCCCGTGCCGTCTCCGCGCCCGCGTGGCTGCTCATGGCCCCCCGACCGGAAGCGGTTGTTCGGCCCAGATGGTCTTGCCGGTGGGAGTCTGCCGGGTGCCCCAGCCCTGGGTGAGCTGGGCGACCATGTGCAGCCCTCGGCCGCCTTCGTCGTAGGTGCGGGCGCGCCGCAGGTGGGGGGCGGTGCTGCTGGCGTCGGACACCTCGCAGATCAGGGTCCGGTCGCGGATGAGGCGCAGTCCGATGGGGACGGCTCCGTACCGGATGGCGTTGGTGACCAGCTCGCTGACCACCAGTTCCGTGATGAAGGCCGCCTCCTGAAGGCCCCACAGGGCGAGCTGGCGGCTGGTCTGGGCGCGGGCGTCGGCCACGACCGCGGGGTCGGACGGCAGGGCCCAGGCGGCGACCTGGTCGGCATGCAGGGCGCGGGTGCGGGCGAGGAGCAGGGCGACGTCGTCATCGGGGCTGTCGGGGAGCATCTGCTTGAGGACGGCCTCGCAGGTGACGTCCAGTGAGGGCACGGGCGAGGCGAGGGCGGCGCAGAGCCGTTCGAAGCCGCCGGAGACGTCGTGGTCGCGGGCCTCGATCAGGCCGTCGGTGTAGAGGGCGAGCAGGCTGCCTTCGGGCAGTTCCAGTTCGGTGGACTCGAAGGGCACGCCGCCGATGCCGAGGAGCGGCCCCGGGGTGAGCCGGACGATGCTGGTGCTGCCGTCGGGGAGGAGCACGGCGGGTGGGACGTGGCCGGCGCTGGCCATGGTGCAGATCCGCGAGACGGGGTCGTAGACGGCGTAAAGGCAGCTCGCGCCGATCTCGCCGGTGTCGGGCTCGTCGTGGACGATGTCACCGTCGGAGGTCAGATGGGTGACCAGCTCGTCCAGGTGGGTGAGCAGTTCGTCCGGGGGGAGGTCGACGTCGGCGAGGGTGCGTACGGCGGTGCGCAGGCGCCCCATGGCGGCGGAGGCGTGGACGCCGTGGCCGACGACGTCGCCGACGACCAGGGCGACGCGGGTGCCGGAGAGGGGGACGACGTCGAACCAGTCGCCGCCCACGCCGGCTCCGGTGCCGGCGGGCAGATAGCGGTGGGCCACCTCGACGGCCGCCTGTTTGGGGAGGGCGCGGGGCAGCAGGCTGCGCTGGAGGGCGAGCGCGGTGGTGCGTTCGCGGGTGTAGCGGCGTGCGTTGTCGACGGCGACGGCCGCCCGGCCGGCGAGTTCCTCGGCGAGGATCAGGTCGTCGTCTCCGTAGGGCCGGGAGCCGTGGGTGCGGACGAACACGGCGACGCCGAGGGTGATGCCGCGGGCGCGCAGCGGGGTGGCCATGACGGAGTGGAACCCGAACTCGCGGACGCGGGCGGAGCGCTCCGCGTGGGTGGCGACCCAGCGGGCGAAGTCGGGGTCGGCGGCGCCGCTGAGGACCGGTCGCCCGACGGCCAGGGAGCGGGCGGGGGGTGAGTAGGGCGGGTAGGTGTCGACCGCGCCGAGTTCGACGGCGGCCTCGGGGACTCCCTCGGCGGCGGACTGGTGGGCGATGCGGCGCAGCATGACGGCGGCGGCGACGGGGCCGGGGGCGGGTTCCTCGCCCTGGGTGACGGCGTCGAGCAGGTCCACGCTGGCGAAGTCGGCGAGGCGTGGCACGGCCAGGTCGGCGAGTTCCTGGGCGGTGCGCATGACGTCGAGGGTGGTGCCGATGCGGGTACCGGCCTCGTTCAGCAGCGCGAGCCGCTGCCGGGCGGCGTACTGCTCACTGCTGTCGAAGGTGGCCGTGCCGACGCCGGTCACGCGGCCGGTGGCCGGGTCGCGGACGGGCCACAGTTCGATGATCCACGCGCGTTGACGGGCGGAGGCCACGGCAGGAGCGAATCGCTCGTAGCGCATCGGCTCGCCCTGCTCGGCGACGCGGCGGACGCATTCCAGGAAGCCCTGTTCGGCGCGGATCCCGCCGAGCAGGTCCGGGTAGGAGGTGAGGCTCGCGTCGGTCGGCGGGGGCCGCTCGTCGTCCTCCGCCACCTCGTTCAGCCGCCAGGTACCGGATTCGGTGGTGTAGGTGGAGAGGGCGACGGAGGACTGGGCGAACGCCCACTCCAGCAACTGCCGGTCCTGCTCCGATTCGCCCTGGGAGGCGGTGACGACGAATCCCTGGAGGATGCCGTCGGCCCCCAGGGAGGGGTGGGCGTGGAGGGCCAGTTCGACGCGGTGGCCGTCGCGGTGCAGCAGGGCCACGGTGCCGCTCCACTCCTGGGACGCCGTGGAGGAAACTCCCGCTGCCTCCGCGGCCCCCTGGGCGAGGAGATCGACGGCTGCGCGTCCCACCACCTCCTGGGCGCGGTAGCCCAGGAGCCGCCGTGCCCCCTCGCTCCAGCCGGTGACGTCGCCCCCCAGTCCGATGATCGCCGCGGCGGCATCGGTCGACCGCCCGTGGTGGCCGGGGCGCTGATCAGCAGCGGCCATTCCTGCTCACTTCGCACCCGTGCTGTGACTCACAAGTCCCAGCGTGCCTGGAGGGGCGAAATCGGACAAGTCAGGCTCGCGCGCGGGTCCGGGCCGGGTCGCCCAGGGCCGCTGTCCATGCGGTCACTGTTCTGGGGCGCAGCACCCGCCCCTTGTGACGGCTTCGAGGCGGCAGAAGCAGGACGCCTCGATCGGTACGTCGGCCAGCGCGACGGCGATCTTCAGCTGCTGGGCCACGATCCGCGCCTCGGCCGTCCTGCCCAGCCGCACCAGGCACTCGTGGAGCCCGTGCAGGGACCACACGTTGCCGGGGTGCTGGGAGGCGCGGGGCAGGGTGTCGTCGAGGCCGAGGTCGGCACGGTAGACCGCCTCGGCCTCCGTGACGCGTCCCTGTTCCAGGAGCAGGGCGCCGTAGGCGTGCCGGGTCGGCTGCATCCATCCCCAGGGTTCGTCGTAGGGGAGTTTGTCGTCGAGGGCGACGGACCGTTCGAGGGCGGCGAAGGCGGCGCCGTGGGCGCCCTTGCGGTACGCGAGTTCGCCGTCGAGCATCGCCGAAGCGATCGCGAGGATGTCGGCGCAGGTGTTGTTGAACAGCATGCGTGTCTCCTGGACCCGGCCGACGGCCTCGCGGAAGAGCGCGCGCTCGACCTCGGCCTCGGGGACACGGCCGGTGGCGGAGAGCGCGACACCGCGGCCGTAGTGCCGCAGGGCGGTGGTCACGCTGTAGAGCTCCGGGTCTGCGGGCTGGGGCAGGTCAAGGATGTCGGCCCAGCGGCCGAAGCGGATCAGCACATGGACCCGCAGGGCGAGGAAGGCCTCCAGCCAGTCCGCCATGGGCGGGCTCTGCACCCGCAGCAGTTCCTCCGGGAGGGCCTTCTCCAGTTGGGCGGCGGTCTCCAGGGCGACCCCGCACTGGCCGAGGAACATGGCACCGTAGATCTTGAAGTGGTAATTGTGCGCTCGGTAGAGGGTGTAGAAGTTCATCGCTCCGGCCCGCGCGCGGTACTTCTCGTCGACGGCGATCGCCCGGCTGTTGTCCGCCACCACACCCCGGTAGTCGCCGCACAGCACCTCCAGGTGCGAGGGCATGTGCTGGAGGTGGCCGGCGTCGGGCACCATGTCGCGCAGCCGGTCGGCGGCGGGCAGGGCCGTCTCGGGGGTGGGCGACATCTCCATCAGGTGGATGAACAGGTGCAGGACCCCCGGGTGCCTCGCTCCCGCCTCCGTGGCCAGCGCCCGGTCGAGGGCCGCCTTGGCCTCCAGGGTGCGGGCACCGTCCGCGGGCCGGCCCGTGCGCAGGTCCCACAGTTGCCAGGGGGTGAGGTTCATCAGGGCGTCGGCGTACAGGGTGACGACGTCGAGGTCGTGGGGGGCCAGTTCGTACACGGCGCGCATGGCGTCGGCGTACGGGGTGTTCCAGACCGAGCAGTCCTCGACGGGGCGCGCCCTCGGGTAGCGGGCGCGCAGAGCGCCGATCAGGGCGCGTTCGACGGGGTTGGCGTCGGCCGACTTCCCGTGGGCGAGTTCGACGGCGGCGTGGGTGCGCTCGACGGTCCGGGCCAGGTCCTGTTCGTCGAAGAACTCCCAGGGTTTGTTGTAGTTCGGGCCGAGCGCGTAGGCGATGCCCCAGTGGGCCATGGCGCAGTCGGGGTCGGCCGCGGCGGCGGCCTCGAAGCAGGAGACGGCTTCCTCGTGGTTGAAGGCGTACGTCCAGACCAACCCGCGGTCGAACCACGTCTGTGCCTCGGGGGACGAGGTCGTCACAGGACGGCTGTGGGTGCCGAGGTCGTAGTAGTCCATGCGACTCTCCCGAAGAGGCGGCCGCCCGGGTCACCGGGGCGGGGGCCGAAAATCCCTGACGGGGCCTACCCCGCACCTCGTAGCGTGATCCCATGATCCGCTGGAGTCTCGACCGCTACCGCACCGAAATCATCACTCAGACGGACCTGCTGCGCACCGTGTTGACGGGCGCCGATCCCGCCGCGCGCGTGCCGACCTGCCCCGAGTGGAACCTCGGCCAATTGCTGCGGCACGTCGGCGGGGTGCACCGCTGGGTCGACACCATCGTCCGCACCCGCGCCACCGACGAGGTCCCCGACACCCTGGTCAACGAGGTCTTCGAGTACGGCGACGAGGACCCGGACGAACTCGACGCCTGGCTCGCCCTCGGCGCCCACCGGCTCACCGATGTCCTGGCGGAGGCCGGCCCCGACGCCCGGGTCTGGACGGTGGTGCCGGACCAGCCCCTGGTGTTCTGGGCGCGGCGCGTGCTGCACGAGACGGTCGTCCACCGCGCAGACGCCGCATGGGCCGTGGGCGCCCGCTACGAGGTCGCCGCGGCGGTGGCGCGGGACGCGCTCGACGAGTGGATGTCCTTCGGCACGGTCCCCGAGGCGTACGACACCGACGGCGCGGAGCCGTTGCTGGGCCCGGGTCGCGAGGTCGGCTTCGTGGCCACCGACGACCCGGCCGGGTCCTGGCACGTCGACCTCACCGGCGACGCCCCGCGCTGGGGTCGCGTCGACGGCAGGGCGGCGGCCGTCGCGGTGCACGGCTCCCTCACCGACCTGCTCCTCTTCGTCTACGGCCGTCCGGTCGCCGATCGGGTCGAAGTGCGCGGCGACACCGGGCTGCTGGAGCTGTGGCTGAGGCGGACGGGGTTCTGGCTGCACGAATGACACGAGTGACCCGAGTGACTTGAGCGGCCGAGTGACTTGAGTGGCCGAGCCAGTCAAGTGGCCCGAGTGACCCGAGTAGCGGCGTCAAGATGGAGGGCTCTCATCCGGAAGACGGAGGGGCTCATATCCTGGCCACGGGAGCGCTCCCATGGCACGATGGCGGGGGGGGGGGGGGGGGGGGGGGGGGGGGGGGGGGTGGTGCGGGGGGGGGAGCACAGGCGGCATAAGCCCCCTCTCCTCCCCCCCCATACGGGTATGCGACGGGTCGCAGGCGGTACGCGGAACAGC
>NZ_JBWKCC010000003.1:71205-250993 GCF_056436655.1 Streptomyces sp. NPDC043427
TGGGATCTCCCCTGTGGAGAGGGTGCGCCCCTCGGGGACCCCGAGGCCCCCCGCCGTTCTCGTCGAACGGAGACCCCCACATGCAGAACTGGTTCCCGGGGCTCCAGGGGCCGGTGCACCGGCCCGCGAAACGCCCCGTCGGACACGGACGCGTCCGGCACGCCGCCGTCGTCACGCTCTACATCAAGATGTCCGTCGACGGCGAGGACGACCGCAAACCTCGACACGAAGGCGATCGAGCACCCGACGGCCCAGGGCGTCAGCGTCGACTTCGCCTGGGACTGGTCACCCGGTCAGACGTACCGCATCCACGTCAAGGCCGGCAACCAGGTCGACGAGGACATCCAGCCCCTGCTGACGACACCGTCCCAGGGCTGCGAGACCCCGGCGCCCACCCCCACGCCGTCGGACTCGGCTCAGGCGTCGGCATCGGCCTCGGCCGCCGCCACGCCGTCGACATCGTCCTCGGACACGCCGTCCGCCACGCCCACCGGGCCGAGCGACTCACCCGCCGCGTCCCCCCAGGGCGGCAGCAGCACGCACCTCGCCGAGACAGGTGGCGGCAACGGCACCGGACTGATCGCCGGGATGGCGGCCGCGCTGGTCGTCGCGGGCGGTGCCGTGGTCTTCGCCCTGCGCCGCCGACGGGCGTCCGGCTCCCGCTGACACCGGGGGTGTTTGCCCCTCAAGACCCCTCCCTGTGAGGGGTCTTGAGGGGTGAGGCCGAGATTTTTACGAAGTGGTCACACATGGGCAGGCATACAACCCCCTGCACGTGTCAACTCTCCTGCTGGGAAAGAGAAGGCGACAAAGGTCACGTTTACGTATCGGGCATTTGGCCCGTGAATCTTCACATCAGCCTCACATATTGGTTAGGTTGGCGCCCAGCCGCACGGTTCCCTCCGGCGAAAGCGCCGGGTCGCGCGGCCTCCGCCGAATGCAACTGCCCAGCACGGCACAGCCGTAGGGCCGCCGTGTCCGAGCCGGTGGCCGACTCGGCAGGCGGAGTACGGAAGGAGTACGGCTTCCATGGCGACGGATCGCAGCCCGCGCACCACCGGCCTCGGTCTCCCGGACGGGGACGCCGAGCCGAGCCGGGAGGAGATCCAGCAGCGGATCAACGCCCTCTACAACCGGGCTGAGACCGACACCGGGACCTACAACGCGACCCGTGCCATGTCGACGGCGAGCAGCAAGATCGCTCCGTCTGGCTCCTCCCGTGACAACGTCGCCCGCCAGTGGTTCGACGTGGCGCGCTCCAAGCTGGGCCCCACGGTCGCGGCCGTACTGCCGCCCGACAGGGCGCCCGCCCGACCGACCGCTCCCCGCCCCGCCAAGGCACCGGAGCGCACGGCCGACGCGCCGTCGGCGCGTGAACTCCCGTCAGCGCGTGAACTGCCTACGGCGCTTGAACTTCCGGCGGCCCCGGAGCGCCGCGCCCCCGAACTGACCTCGCGCACGGCCATCGCTGCGCTCCCGTCGGCGCCGTCGTCCCGGCCGGGCACCCCCGCGCCCACCGCGCCGACGGAACAGTCCACCCCGCGCACCGCCAAGGAACGCAACCAGCGCAAACTCACCGCGGCCCGCGAGTTGTTGACCCGCCAGATCCCCCAACGCGTCACACCCGTCGCGGCCCTTGAGGCCACGCCGAGCCCGCGGCCGTGGGACACCGGGTCGCTGCCCGCCGCGCCGACCGAAACCGCGCAGGCGGCACGGCCGTGGGACACGGGAAGCATGCCCGCGGTGCCGACCCCGACGCCGCAGGCCGCACGGCCCTGGGACACGGGAAGCATGCCCGCCGTGCCGACCGAAACCGCGCAGGCCGCACGACCCTGGGACACCGGAAGCCTGCCCGCGGTGCCGGCCCCGACGCCGCAGGCCGCACGGCCCTGGGACACCGGGTCGCTGCCCGTCACCGCGCCCGAGGTGGCGCCCGTCGCGCAGACCTGGGACACCGGTGGGCTGCCGGCCGTACCGGCCCAGGCGCAACCCGCCGCCCAGACCTGGGACACCGGGAGCCTGCCGACCGTGCCGCCCCAGACCCCGCAGGCTTGGGACACCGGGTCACTCCCCGTCACCACGCCTGCGGCAGCGCCGATCCCGCAGACCTGGGACACCGGAAGCCTGCCGGTCGCCCAGCCGGCCACGGCCCCCTGGCAGACGCCGCAGCAGCCCGCCTCCGCCGGTCAGCCGTTCGCCGCCGCGGCGCCGGTCGCTGCCGCTCCCCCCGTCGCCGTCGCACCGCCGGTGGCCGCCGCAGCCTCGGTCGCCGCCACCACGCCGTTCGTCTCCGCTCCGCCCGTCGCCGTCGCGCCGCCCGTCGCCGTCGCACCGCCCGCGGCCGTCGCACCGCCCGCGGCCGTCGCGCCGCCCATCGCCGCACCGGCCGCAGCCGTCGCAGCGCCCGTGGCCCCCGCACCGCCCGCCGTGGGCGCGGCCGAGTCGGTGTATCAGGGGAAGGCCGCGAGGGCCCTCGACTTCGCCCGGGCGCAGGTCGGCAAGCCGTGTGTCTGGGGCGCCAACGGGCCGACGTCGTACGACTGCTCCAGCCTGACCCAGGCCGCCTGGCGGACCGCCGGTGTGGCGCTGCCGCGCTCCGCGCAGGAGCAGGCCCTGACGGGCACGGCTATCCCGCTCAGCGACCTCCAGGTCGGCGACCTGGTCTTCTTCCACGGCGCGACCCACGTCGGCCTCTACGCCGGCAACGGCATGATGATCCACGCACCGAGCCCGGGGGCGTACATACGCGAGGAGTCGGTCCTCCACGCCGGCGAGTCGGCGGTCCTCGGCGCGGTACGGCCCGCGTAAGCCGCCCGGCGCACCGCGTCCGAGTCGGCCGTATCGGCAGCGGGCGCAGTGCGCAGATCCAGCACGGTGCAACGGCCCGACCTCGCCGCCTCGCCGCCCTGTCCGGTGCATAGTCCCGGCCGGGGCGGGAACCCGGTGGCCGCTGTCCGTACCGACACGTCTGGAGAGGCCATGAGTCTGTTGCGTCTGGTCGGCCGCCCCATGCTCGCGTCCATGTTCATCAGCGGCGGCCTGAACTCCGTCCGTGAGCCCGAGAAGGTGGCGCCGGTCGCCGAGGACGTCGTACGCCCTGTCTCCGAGCGGGTGCCTGTCGTACCGGACCGGACCGAGCAGGCCGTACGGCTGAGCGGTGCCGTCCAGGTGGCGGCGGGCTTCATGCTGGCCACGGGGCGCGTCCCCCGGCCGGCCGCGCTGGCCATCGCGGCCACGCTCGTCCCGACCACCCTGGCGGCCCACCGCTTCTGGGAGGAGGAGGACCCCGCCGACCGTGCCGAGCAACGCATCCACTTCTTCAAGAACCTCTCCATGCTCGGCGGCCTGCTGATCGCCGCCGACGACACCGCGGGCCACCCCTCCCTGCTGTGGCGCGGCCGCCACGCCGCCCACGACGTGCGCCGGGACGCACATCTCGTACGGCGTTCGATCCGCGCGACGACGCGACCCGCGGCCGCCGCGGGTGGCGTCCGGGCCAAGGTGTTCAGCTGACGGTTCGGCCGCCGGTGACCCGCGCGAGCGGGCGGCGCGGATCGTGTGCGTACGGGCCTGGCGGCTGGGCGGGGAGCGGCTGCGGGAGTTCGTGGAGCGGTACAGGGCGCTGACGCGCGAGGCGCGAGGCGCCGACGGGCTCGCTGATCACACCGCCTCCGAAGGGGTCACCCTGACCCTGATCCCTCCCGCCTGACCGTCGCAGGCCGGTGAGGAGCTCTTGTGTGACGCCGAGGATCTGCTGTACGCCCTGCTGTTCGCCGACCGGTAGGCCGAGGTGGGCCTGGAACGGGTCGAGCCGGAGCTGCTGACGGTCACGCTGCCCCGGGCGAAGGCGCACATCCTCGCGTTCGCCCTGCATGCGGGCCGCCACCGAGATCGGCGCCCCATGCACCTGGCGCGACCCACTGCGCGCCGACGACGACGAGCGGGCCCCAACACCGTCCTCCAGGTCGAGGACGGCGAGGTCGCGGACGAACTCGTCGGCAACGGCAGCGCGGCGGCACTGAAGGTCATCAACGACCTGGAGGTCAACAAGTCGCGAGCAGGGCGGTCTCACGTCTCGCTCCGGCCCAGCGCCCGCGCCGCCACGACCTGCAGCGCCGCCGCCGACAGCAGCGCCCCCGGAAGTGACCACGCGCCGAGTGGGCCCGCGGCCGCGGCTCCCAGGGCGAAGCCGGTGATCTTCGCGCTGGCACCGGTGGTGCACACCTGGCCGCGCAGGTGCTCGGGAGCCTCCCGGTGGCGGACGGCGAGGAGGGCGGCGAGCTGCGGCCCCTCGCCGATCCCGGCCAGCAGGGCGGCCGTGACGACGGTGACCGGCTGCCCCGTCGCGGCCAGCGCCAACGCCGCCGCCTGGAGGAGCGCACCGGCCCGGATGGCGGTCTCCGGGGCGAGGTCGTACGGCCGTCTCGCCAGGACCGCGTTGGCCAGCAGGGCCGAGACTGCCGTACAGGAAAGCAGCAACGCACCGCGCCCCGCTCCGCCGAGGACGTGTGCGCCCAGGAGGGGCAGGCACGCCGTCAGCATGCCCTGAGCCGCGCAGGAGACGACCGAGGAGACGGTGGCCCTGGCCAGCCGGCGGTTCGTGACGATGAGCCGAGTCCCGGCAACCAGCCCTCCGACCACGGAGGGCCGCGCTCCGGCGCGCGACCCGCCGAGCGCACCGCTCCCCGGCAACGCCCAGGCCGCAGGCACCGCCGCCGCGATCAGCGCCGCCGACACCACCACGGCCGCCGACGCCCCGGCCGCCTCGGCCACTCCCCCGGCGAGTGCCGGACCGACCAGGCCGGCCGAGCCGTATGTCATCGCGTCGAGGGCATTGGCGCGGGGCAGCCGCCCGCGAGGTACCACCCGGGGCAGCTGGGCCGTCCAACCGCCCGACAGCGCGGGCCCGAGCAGTCCGGTCAGCACCGCGACGAGGACGGTCGCACCGAACGGCAGCCGACCGAGCCCCACGAGGACGCCCGTCAGGCCCGCCGGATACAGGACCAGCGCCACGGACAGCAGCCGCCCAGGATGCTCGGCCCGGTCCAGCAGGGCTCCCAGCACCGGCCCTCCGACCACCGCCGCGACGGTGATCGCCGCGAGCAGCGCCGACGCGTCCGTGGCCGAACCGGACAGGGCGAACCCGGCCAGCAGCAGCGCCGGTCCGGACATGTCGTCGCCCGTACGGGCCGTGACCGCTCCGGTCAGGTACAGACCCAGCGTGTAACGCCTCTTCATCGACGGGACGTTACGTAGGTAACTCAAAACTCCGCAAGATGCGTTACATTGCACTGGTGTCCTTCCCCGCCGACGACTGGTCGAGCCGCCACTCCGTACTGACCATGGCCCGCCGCACCGCCGCCCTGCTCAACGTCCTCTCCGCCGACCGCCCCGACCCCGCCGTGGTCGCCGGAGTCCTGCGTGCTCACGGTGAGACAGGCCCCCTCGATCTCACGTCCCGCGAGGTCGAGGGGATGCGCGCGGCCGCCGCCCTGGTGCGGGAGGTCTTCACCGCCGACGGCGTGGACGGCGCGGCGGAGGTCCTCAACCGGCTGCTGCACCGGCACACCGGACCGCTGCGCCTCACCTCGCACGGGGGCGGTACGCCCTGGCACCCCCACCTCGACCGCGACGACGACGCCCCGTGGGACGAGTGGCTCCTCGCCTCCTCCTGCATGGCGCTGACCGTCCTCCTCTGGGACCGTCAGCTGCCGCCCGGCAGGGTCTGCGCCTCACCGAGCTGCCACGACGTCTTCATCACGCAGGGCAGCGGGCCCGAGCGCCGCTACTGCTCACGCCGGTGCGCGACCCGTGAACGAGTCGCCGCCCACCGCCGCGCCGCCCGTGCTTGCGACTGACCCACGCATCCGGGCGCGTCAGTGCCTTCGACTACAGTGCCTCCCTCTGATCGAATGATCGAATTGCAGTTCGGGGTGGGGAACATGTGGCGTCGGGTGGCCGGAGCGGCCTTGCTGGCGGGGGTCCTGGTGGGGTGCGGGGCCGCGGAGGACGACGACAAGAAGGCGAGCGCCTCGTCGGCCCCCGCGAAGGAGAGCGGCGCCGGCGGTGAGGCCGATGCGGGCGCCAGGAGCGGAGGGACGCTCGGCGGCTCCGGTACGGCCTGCGAGCTGCCCGTCTCGTTCGAGACCGCCGCGCGCTGGAAGGCGGAGTCCGTCCTGTCCGACTCGGGCGCGTCCGGCAGCTCGGAGGAGCAGCCGGACGAGCTCCTGTACCAGGGCCCGGTGGCCCTCGCCTGCGAGGTCGACGCCAAGCCCGCCGGGCACGTCGGCTTCCTCCGCGTCTACACCAGCAAGCCGGGCGGCGCCGACGCGCGCGGCGTGCTGGAGGCGTTCGTGGCGGCCGAGAACGGGGCGAGCAAGGAGAAGTACCGCTCGTTCAAGGCGGGCGGGCTCTCCGGCGTCGAGGTGGAGTACCTCTACACGAGCGAGTTCCTCGACGAGCCGAAGAAGGAACGCGCCCTCGCCGTCGCCACGGCCGACGGCCCCGTCGTGCTGCACCTCGGCGGGATCGACACCGAGCAGCACGAGGGCATGCTGCCGGCGTTCGAGCTGGCGAAGCGGACCCTGCGTACCGTCTGACGGCCGTCAGGCGTCGAGCAGGTCGCGCATGCGCTCGGCGGCCCGTACGGCGGCCGCACCGCAGCAGTTGTTGAAGAGCACGTGCAGCTGTTCGACCTGACCGGCGAGGGTACGCAGCCTCGGCACCCATTCCTCCAGCTCGTCGTCGGTGTAGTCGTGGCGGAACCGGTCCTCCTTGCTCCCCGTCCCCCAGGCAGAGCTGCGCCCGTGGAAGCGCACGACGCCCACCCGGGAGGAGGTGACGGGGGTGACCGGAGGGATGGAGGTGGGCAGCGTCCGCGCCATGTCGACGGCGACGGCCGCGAAGCCGTGGGCGCGGAGCAACGCCCGGGTCGCGCCCGCCTGTTCGTCGCGCCACCACGTGGGATGGCGGAACTCGACGGCGACGGGCCAGCCCGCGGTGCGCTCGGCGCACTGGGTGAGGAACCCCTCAGCCCGGGTGCCGGGCCGGAACCAGGGCGGGAACTGGAACAGCACCACACCGAGCTTCCCGGCCTCGCGCAACGGTTCGATCCCGTCGGCGAAGCGTGCCCAGACCTTGTCAAGGACCCATGGGTCCCGGGCGTCGGCCGGCAGTCCGCCGGGCAGGAGGGCCGGCCTGGTGGGGTGTCCGGTCAGCAGGGAGAAGGCCTTCACGTCGAACACGAAGTCGTCCGGCGTGCGTTCCACCCACAGTCGGCTGTTGTGTGCCGACGGCAGCGCGTAGTAGCCGGAGTCCACCTCCACGATGCCGAACCTGCCCGCGTAGTACCGCAGTCGCCCCTCGGCGTCCCGTTGCCCGACCGGGTACCAGCCACTGCCGACCAGCGCCCGGTCGGTCCACGAACACGCGCCGACCCGAATCTCGCCCATGGCGCTGCGCGTACCCCGGGACGCCCCACCCGTGCGGCCCGATCCCCTTCACGCAGGGTGATGATCGTCTCACGGTCACAGGAGCGGTCGTACTCACGCGGTCGCTGCGGGTGCGCGGCGGGGGCCGGGGGGCGCATTCTTGCTGTGTCGCCCACCCGGCGGCGCACGGACGAGGTAGGGCCATGACTGGGAGCGCCAAGGGCGAGAACGGCATGCCGGGGCGGCTGGCCGCACTGCTGACCGAGGCCGCGGCGGACGCGGTCGGCGCGGCCGACAACCGCGCCGGGGGTGTCTACCTGCGCTCGAGCACGCCCGGGCAGCTGCGTCTGGCCGTGCTCGCCGGGCTCCCCGGTCCCCTGTTCCGGCCCTGGTGGCGGCTGCACGTCGACCGGCCGTTCCCGGTCGCCGACGTCCAGCGGCTCGGCGTCCACGTGGTGCTGCCGAACGCCACGGAGACCATGCGCCGCTATCCCCAGTTCGCGGCCGGTCTGCCGTTCCCGTTCGGGTCCATCCATGTGCCCGTCACCCACGCGGCCTCCGCCTTCGGTGTCCTGACCGTGCTGCGGCCGTCCGCCGCCGACGCCGCCGAGGTGCTCGCGGAACGGGACCGGCTCACCCGGGTGGCGCAGCGTCTGGGCGGGGCCCTTCGGCGCCTTGAGCAGACGGGGGCGCCCGTCCGCTGGGACGGCGAGCCGCTGAGCGTGCGCCCGCCGGCCACCTGCTCCACCGCGGCACGGCTGGCGCGTTTCTCCTGGGATACCGCGACGGGGGCCCTGATCGCCGACGAGCACCTGCCGACGCTGCTCGGCGTGCCCGCCGGGCGGGAGCTGAGCCATGTGCGCGACCTCGCGGAGTGCGTGGCGGACCCGCCCCGGCTCCAGGACCTGCTGCGGCAGACCGCGGCCGGCCGGCCCCCGTCGCTTCCGGTGCCGGTGCGCGCCGCGAACGGGGAGCCGCGGCTGGTGCAGCTGTGGGGGCCCGGGGACTCCGACGGCGCCCGGTCCGCCGGCGGGGTCGTGCTCGACGCGGGTTCGGGCTCGACGGCCGACGCGGCGGCCGACCTGCTCCCGGACGGTGTGCTGTGCCTGGACCGGCTGGGCGTGGTCGGCTACGCGAATCCGCGGGCCGCCGAGCTGCTGCGCCGCCCGCGCGCCGAGTTGGTCGGACGATCGCTGTGGGAGGGCGTGCCGTGGTTGCGGCAGCCCGCCTACGAGGAGCACCTGCGCGCCGTACTGCTGTCGGACCAGCCCGCCCACTTCCACGTCAGACGGCCCTCCGGGCAGGAGGAACAGCCCGCCGAGAGCGACTGGCTGGCTCTGTCGGTGTACGCGGGCACCGACATCCTCACGTGCACCGTCCGCCCGTCCAGCCGAGTGCCGGAGCCACCCATGGACCCGGTGGAGGCTGTGGACCCGTGGGCGGCGTGGAGCCCGACCGGGGCGCTCGCCCCGCCACCGCCGAGGACACCACGGCCGGAGACCGCGACGGCCGAGGGCGCCAGGACGGCCGAGGGCACCGCGACCGCCGAGGACGCCGTGACTGCCGAGGACGCCGTGACGGCCCCGATGTACCGCCCCATCGCCCTCGCCATCGCCCTCACCGAGGCCGTCACCGCCCGTCAGGTCTCCGCCGTCGTCATGCAGGAGCTGCTGCCCGCGTTCGGCGGCCGCATGCTCGCCATCTATCTGCTCCAGGACCGGCGTCTGTACCTGGCGTGGGAGCACGGCTTCCCCGAGGGCTTCCTCGCCCCCTTCGACGGTGTGGGGCTCGAGGCACGGCTGCCCGGCGTCGAGACGCTCACCACGGGCCGCCCGCTCTTCTTCGACTCGATGCACCAGTTGCAGGGCGCCTATCCCGGCATCGCCCTCGACGCGACGGAGGGAGCCCGCGCCTTCCTGCCCCTGATCGCCTCCGGGCGTCCGGTCGGCTCCTGCATCCTCGGCTTCGACCGCCCCCGTGGCTTCAGCACCCAGGAGCGCACCGTGCTGACCGCCGTGGCGGGTCTGATCGCCCACGCCATGGAGAAGGCGCAGCGCTACGAGACCGAGGCCGCCCTCGCCCGGGGCCTGCAACAGGCTCTCCTCCCCCACCGTCTGTCGGCGCACCCGCAGGTGGAGACCGCCGGCCGGTATCTGCCGGGCACCCAGGGCATGGAGGTGGGCGGGGACTGGTACGACGTCGTCGAGACCGGCGGCGCCCTGGCCCTGGTCATCGGCGACGTCCAGGGACACGGCGTCCAGGCGGCCGCGACCATGGGGCAACTGCGCAGCGCGGTCAGGGCGTTCGCGGTGGGCGACCATCCGCCGGACGAGGTGATGAACGGGACCAACCATCTGCTGATCGACCTGGACCCGGGCCAGTTCGCCAGCTGCTGCTACGTACGTCTCGATCCCCTCACCGGGGCGGCCCGGGCCGCCCGCGCGGGGCACCCGCCGCCGCTGCTGCGCCGTCCGGACGGGGGCACGGAGGTCGTGGAGATCCCCGGCGGCGTCGTGCTGGGCGTGGACCCGGGCGCCCGTTATCCGGTGACCGAACTGCGCCTGGAACCGGGCGCGATCCTGGCTCTGTACACCGACGGCCTCGTGGAGCGGCCCGGCGCGGACATCGACGACGGCATCGCCGCGCTGCGTGTCGCCCTCTCCCGGGCCGGCGGCGGGGAGGTCGGCTCGGACGGCCGTTTCCTGGCCGGGGTCGCCGACCGGCTCACCACGACGGCACGGCACACCGTCGACCGCCCGGACGACATCGCGCTACTGCTCGCCACCCGCCGCACCGCGGCACCGCGTGATGACTGAGCAGCGGCCAACCGGCCACCGCCGGTGGGCCGTAGAACGAGGTGTAACCCTGTGTGACGCCCCTCGCCTCACGAGGCGTGGCAGTGTAGACATGGGCACATGGTCCGGATAACGGGTCGACCCGGGTCTCGGCCGACCCGTCTTCCCAGCCCCCTGCATGTCGCGCGCCCTCATGCCCGCGGCCGGGGGTCGCTGAGCGGGCGCAGCGTCGCCGGTCAGGTGTTCGTCCTTCAACTCGTCATCGTGTTGCTGCTGGTCGCTGCCGCGGTCGTGGCGCTGGTGCTCCAGGTGCGGCACGACAGCAGTGTGGAGGCCCGCAACCGCTCGCTCGCCGTCGCGGAGACCTTCGCCAACGCGCCCGGCACCCGTGAGGCACTGAGCTCACCGGACCCCACCGCCGTCCTGCAGCCGTCGGCGGAGGCCGCCCGCACGGCGGCGAAGGTCGACTTCATCGTCGTCATGAACACCGACGGGATCCGCTACACCCACCCCAAGCCGGACCGCATCGGCAAGAAGTTCGTCGGCAACCTGGCGCCCGCCCTCGCCGGCAGGACCGTGACCGAGGAGATCACGGGCACCATAGGGCGGCTGGTGCAGGCCGTCGTGCCGATCAAGGACCCCGACGGGAAGGTCGTGGGCCTGGTGTCGGCCGGCATCACGACGGCGCGCGTGGGCGGTGCCCTCGACCGGCAGCTGCCGCTCCTGCTGTTGGCCGCGGGCCTGGCGGTCGCCCTGTCCACGGCGGGAACGGCTCTGGTGAGCAGGCGGCTGATGCGCCAGACGCACGGCCTCGGCCCGCACGAGATGACCCGCATGTACGAGCACCACGACGCGGTGCTGCACTCCGTGCGGGAAGGGGTGATCATCGTCGGTGACGACGGCGACCTGCTCCTCGCCAACGACGAGGCGCGTCGCCTGCTGCATCTGCCGGACGACGCCGAGGGACGTCAGGTGCGGGCCCTCGGTCTCGACCAGGCGATCGCCGATCTGCTCGCCTCGGGACGCGTCGCCACCGACGAGGTGCACCTGGTGAGCGACCGGCTCCTCGCGGTCAACCAGCGGCCCACGCACCTGCGGGGAGGCCCGTCCGGCAGCGTCGCCACGCTCCGCGACTCCACGGAGCTGCGTGCCCTGTCGGGCCGGGCCGAGGCGGCCCGGGAGCGCCTCGACCTGCTCTACGACGCCGGTGCGCGCGTCGGCACCAGCCTGGACGTGACCCGGACCGCCGAGGAGCTGGCGGACCTGGCCGTGCCCCGGTTCGCGGACTTCGTCGTCGTGGACCTGTACGACGCGGTTCTCGCCGGTGAGGAGCCGGAGCCGGGGGCCGGGCTGCGGCGTACCTCGCTGGCCGGCCTCCGCAAGGACGCCCCGCTGTATCCGTCGGGCGAGCGGATCCGGTTCGTGCCGTCGTCGCCGCAGGCCCGGAGCCTCGAGAGCGGCCGGCCGGTCATGGAGCCCCGCCTCAGGGAGGCCCCCGGGTGGCGCGCCCAGGACCTGGAGCGCTCCGCGCAGATGGTGGAGTACGGCATCCACTCGCTGATCACCGTGCCCGTGCGGGCCGGATCCCTGGTCCTGGGCGTGGTCAGCTTCTGGCGTTCCGAGATGCCCGAGCCGTTCGACGCGGAGGAGATGGCGCTGGCGGAGGAGCTGGTCGCGCGCGCCGCGGTCTCCATCGACAACGCGCGCCGCTACACCCGCGAGCACAGCATGGCCGTGACGCTCCAGCGCAGTCTGCTGCCGCGCAGCCTGCCGGAGCAGAGCGCCCTGGACATCGCGTACCGGTATCTGCCCGCGCAGGCGGGCGTGGGCGGTGACTGGTTCGACGTGCTGCCGCTGTCGGGGGCCCGCGTGGCGCTGGTGGTCGGGGACGTCGTGGGCCACGGGCTGTACGCGGCGGCCACCATGGGACGGCTGCGGACGGCGGTGAGCAACTTCTCCGCGCTGGACCTGGCTCCGGACGAGCTCCTCGGCCTTCTCGACGAGCTGGTGGGCCGTATCGACCAGGACGAGCAGGACGAGGGCGGCAGCGCGCCCATCACGGGGGCCACCTGCCTGTACGCGGTGTACGACCCCGTTTCGCGGCGCTGCACCATCGCCCGCGCTGGCCATCCGCCGCCCGCGGTGGTCCGTCCCGACGGCAGCGTGACGTTCCTCGACGTCCCGGCGGGGCCTCCGCTCGGGGTGGGGGGTCTGCCGTTCGAGACGGCTTCCGTGGAGCTGGAGGAGGGCAGCCGGCTCGTGTTGTACACCGACGGGCTGGTCGAGGACCGCGAGCGGGACATCGACACCGGTCTCGAGCTGCTGGGCGCCGCCCTGGCCTCGGCCGACTCCTCGCCCGACGACACCTGCCGGGTCGTCCTGGAGGCGCTGCTGCCGTCCCGGCCGAGCGACGACGTGGCGCTGATCGTGGCGTGCACCCGGGCGCTCGGGGCCGACCGGGTGGCCGAGTGGGACGTGCCGATGGATCCGGCGGCCGTCGGCGAGGTGCGCGCCTCGGTGACCCGGAAGCTGGCGGACTGGGGCCTCGAGGAGCTGACGTTCACCACGGAGCTGATCCTCAGTGAGCTGGTCACCAACGCGATCCGCTACGGCGCGGGGCCGGTGCGCGTGCGGGTGCTGCGGGACAGCAGCCTGATCTGCGAGGTCTTCGACGGCAGCAGCACCTCACCGCATCTGCGCCACGCGGCCATGACCGACGAGGGGGGCCGCGGACTGTTCCTCGTCGCGCAGTTGGGGGACCGGTGGGGCACGCGCTACACACCCACCGGCAAGATCATCTGGGCGGAACAGCCGCTCCCCCGGGACGCGCCTGACTCATAAAGCCGCCTTATGAGCCCATAGATCGGACCCGCGTACCGACTTAGGCTTGCCTCAGTTTAGGCTTCCCGTCGAGTCGTCCTGTCATCGCTCGAAGGGAACCTGATCATGCCGCGCCCTCTGCGGGTAGCCATCGTCGGAGCCGGCCCCGCCGGGATCTACGCCGCCGACGCGCTGCTCAAGTCCGACGTGGCCGCCGGCCCCGGGGTCTCCATCGACCTCTTCGAGCGCATGCCCGCCCCGTTCGGCCTGATCCGTTACGGCGTCGCCCCCGACCACCCCCGGATCAAGGGCATCATCACGGCGCTGCACCAGGTTCTCGACAAGCCGCAGATCCGTCTCTTCGGCAACGTCGACTACCCGACCGACATCAGCCTGGACGACCTGCGCGCGTTCTACGACGCGGTCATCTTCTCCACCGGCGCCACCGCCGACCGTGAGCTGCGCATACCCGGCATCGACCTCGACGGCTCCTACGGCGCCGCGGACTTCGTCTCGTGGTACGACGGCCACCCGGACGTCCCGCGCACCTGGCCGCTGGAGGCGGAGAAGGTCGCCGTGCTCGGCGTCGGCAACGTGGCCCTCGACGTGGCCCGGGTCCTGGCGAAGACCGCGGACGAGCTGCTGCCGACGGAGATCCCGGCGAACGTCTACGACGGCCTGAAGGCCAACAAGGCGCTGGAGGTCCACGTCTTCGGCCGACGCGGCCCCGCTCAGGCCAAGTTCAGCCCGATGGAGCTGCGGGAGCTGGACCACTCCCCCAACATCGAGGTCATCGTCGACCCCGAGGACATCGACTACGACGAGGGCTCGATCGCGACCCGGCGCGGCAACAAGCAGGCCGACATGGTCGCCAAGACCCTGGAGAACTGGGCCATCCGCGACATCGGCGACCGGCCGCACAAGCTGTTCCTGCACTTCTTCGAGTCGCCCACCGAGATCCTCGGCGAGGACGGCAGGGTCGTCGGTCTGCGCACCGAGCGCACCGCCCTCGACGGCACCGGCAACGTCAAGGGCACCGGCGAGTTCAAGGACTGGGACGTCACCGCGGTCTACCGCGCCGTCGGCTACCTCTCGGACAAGCTCCCCAAGCTGCCGTGGGACATCGAGACCGGCACCGTCCCGGACCAGGGCGGCCGGGTCGTCCAGGAGACCGGCGAGCACCTGCAGTCCACGTACGTCACCGGCTGGATCCGGCGCGGCCCGGTCGGCCTCATCGGTCACACCAAGGGCGACGCCAACGAGACGGTGGCCAACCTGCTGGACGACTACGCCAACGAGCGTCTCCAGACACCCACTTCGCCCGCCCCCGAGGCCGTGGACGCGTTCCTCGCCGAGCGCGACGTCCGCTTCACCACCTGGGAGGGCTGGTACAAGCTGGACGCCGCCGAGAAGGCGCTGGGTGAGCCCCAGGGCCGCGAGCGCGTGAAGATCGTCGAGCGCGAGGACATGCTCGAGGCGAGCGGCGCGTAAGGCTCCGCCGCGTGTGTCAGGGGCCCCGGAAGGCTTGCCTTCCGGGGCCCCTGACACACGAAGGGCCCACTTTTCGAACGGGTCGGCGCGCCAGTGCTCGGACCTGCCTCACTCGCGCTTCCCCCCACTGACCCACCTCAGCTGCGGTGCCCGGTGAGTTCGCGGCCGCCCACCACTGCCGCCGCCCGTGCCACGCGTCGGCGGTCGTGCAGCAGGGCGACGTGGGCGACCGTCCACAGCAGGGACAGCGCCCACCGGGTCGTTCCGGCGCGGGCAGGGCCCACCCCGATGCGGATGGTGGGCGGACCCTGTCCGCGCTGCCGATTGTGGGTGCCGGGCGGCGCCCGGGACACGGGTGAGCGGCGGTCGACTGGTGCGATGGCCGCGCGCCTCGCGCGCACGCCGTGCGCCCCGTGTGCGCCCCGAGGGCTGCGCACACCCCCGCTTGATCGTGAGCGACGTGGAAAGACAATACTGGGACCGCACGCTTTCCCCGCCCCACAGATGGACTCATGTCAACGTCCTCCAGCGCCCGCCCCACGATCCCTTCCACGGTCTGGTCGACCCGCGGCCGCCACACCGCGACCGCCGCAGCCGACGTCGTCCGAGAACACCTGCGGCGGCTCAAGGACGACCAGGTCATCGACGACTGCAAGGAAGTACCCGACGACGAGAGCCCCGAGGGCCGCAGTGTCTTCGAGGCGCGCTGGCAGGTCCCGGACGCGGTGACCGTACGGGCCCGGCTGACGCTGACGGACGCCCCGGACCCCGGCGCGGACGCCGGGCAGGAGTGGACGCTGATCGCGGAGGCGGAGCGGCCGTGGGAGCAGCGGTGGCCCTCCCCTGCCGCCGTGTTCTGGCCCTGGGAGCATGAGAGCGACCCGGACCACGAGACCCTCACGGGCCTGCGCCTCGGGGACGCCAACCCGCTGCCCGCCGACGAACAGGACATGCGCCGGGTGCTGCGCGGCGCGCAGCGCGACGGCTGGACCATCGACGTGGTCGTCCACGAGGCGATGACGCCCGACGCGATGGGCCGTCGGCCGCTGACGCGGTTCCTGCCGCCGGGACTGCGGCACCGTGTGGTCGAGCACCGGGCCTCCCCGCACCAGTTGCGCGCCGTGAACTACGCGCTGCGGGACTCCGGCGTGGAGGTGCCGCGCGGCGGCGCCGTCGTACTGCCGGGCACCCCGGCCCCGCCCGACGCCGACGCCGCCGACCTCGCCGTACGGACCGTCTTCCTGGACGGCTCCGAGCCGACCGGTCTGGTCGACGCGGTGGTCCGCTTCGCCGCGCTGCCGAAGCCGCTCCCGGACGGCGGGCAGGAGGCGCTCGCCGCTCTCCGCGACGACTGGAGCCTGCTGACGCTGGGGGAGGAACTGGCCCGCGAGCGCAGGCTGGTGGCGATGTACGCGGAGGCGCTGGAGGCCATGACGAAGTCCCGCGACCTGTACCGGGAGGCCGCCGAACGGGCCCACGAGGCACTCACCGTCTACCGCGAGTCCGGCTCCGGCGAGGCACCCGAGCCGCAGCAGACGAAACCGGCCGACAAATCGGGCACCTCCCCGTTGCAGCAGCTCACCCGCACCTTCGAACGTCTCAAGTGGCGGCCCGCCCCCACCGCGAACGGCACCACCGAGGCCAAGAAGACGCCCGAGAGCTAGGGTCTTCCGTTTGGATCAGGCCGGATCAGGGAGCGGGGCCCGCGAGCCCGGCATGATCCAAACGAGAGGCCCTAGGCACCAGGGGTCAGCAGAACAGCGGGAAACGGCCGGCGTCCGCTCCCAGGGCCTGCCGGTCCGGTTCCGTCAGCGGCAGGCGGCCCGTGCCGGCGCGGGCGTAGTGCTCGTCGCTCCAGTCCACGGGCACCCGGCGGCCGAGGAGGCCGTCCAGGGTGGTCCGTACGACAGCCAGGGCGGTGGGGGGCGGGCCCGGCGCGGTGGGCAGTGCGACGACGAGGTCGAGGTGGTGGACGGCGGCCTCGACGGTGAGCGTGCTGATCAGGTCGCGGGCGGTCAGGACGTGGCCCTGGGTGCCGACGAGGGCGTCCGGCCGGGCCGCCGCGGCGGCGTGGACGGTGGCCGCCGCCGTCTCCAGGTACAGCCCGCGCAGCTGGCCGAAGTCGAGGAACATACTGGCCGCGACCCGGTTGTAGCGGCGGCCGTTCGCGGCGCCCGCGGGGTCGGGCCGCCAGTCCTGCCAGTAGGTCACGGCGTCCCGGTCGGGCGGCCCGGAGGCCGGCGTGTGCAGGGCCACCAGAGCGCGCTGGGCGTCCGCGACGAGATGGAAGACGAGATCGCGCACGGCCCAGCCCGTACAGCCGGTGGGCTGCCAGGACTCCTCGTCGCCGAGCGGCTCGACGACGCTCGCCAGCGCCTCGTAGGCGGCACGCAGTGCCTGCACCTGATCCGGCGGAACGTGTGGGGTTTCGGGCATGACGGCCAGCTTAGGCAGTCTCCTGGGCCGGAACGGGTGTCAGGCGGCGCTGCGTGGATACGCGGTCCCCACGGCACCGCTCCGCCCGTCCCGGAAGGTCGTCCAGCATGGGCAGCCACAGTCACGGTCACCACTCCGACGTCGTGCTGCGCGTCAACGGCAAACCGCACACGCTGACCGTCGACCACCGGCGCGTCCTGCTGGACCTGCTGCGCGAGGACCTCGACCTGCCGGGCGCCAAGAAGGGCTGCGACCACGGTCAGTGCGGCGCCTGTACGGTCCTGGTGGACGGGCGGCGCGTCAACAGCTGTCTGCTCCTCGCCGTCTCCCTGGACGGCTGCGACATCACGACCGTGGAAGGCCTCGCCGGTGACGGCGAGGAGCCCCATCCGCTCCAGCGGGCGTTCCTCGAACGGGACGGCTTCCAGTGCGGGTACTGCACCCCGGGCCAGATCTGCTCCGCGCTCGGCGCGGTCGCGGAGGCCGAGGCGGGCCACCCCTCGCACGTGACCGACCCGGCGACGCCGTCCGGGCGGCCCGTGCCGCTGGACCGGGACGAGATCCGGGAGCGGCTCAGCGGGAACCTGTGCCGCTGCGGCGCCTATCCGCGCATCGTCGACGCGGTGGAGGACGTGATCCGGTGAAACCCTTCGCCTACGTACGGGCCGGAAGCGTCGAGGAGGCCGCCGACGCGTACGCCTCCCGCCCCGGCGCCCGCTATCTCGGCGGCGGCACCAACCTCGTCGACCTGATGAAGCTCGGTGTGGAGCGGCCCGAGGCCCTCATCGACGTCAGCCGTCTGCCGCTGGGCGCCGTGGAGGAACTGCCCGAGGGGTCGCTGCGCGTCGGGGCGACCGTCCGCAACAGCGACCTCGCGGCCCATCCCCTCGTCCGCGACCGCTACCCGGCGCTGTCCCAGGCGCTGCTGGCGGGCGCCTCCGGCCAGCTGCGCAACGCGGCCACCACCGGCGGCAACCTGCTGCAACGCACCCGCTGCCCGTACTTCCAGGACCTGTCCAAGCCGTGCAACAAGCGCGAGCCGGGCAGTGGTTGCGGTGCCCTGGAGGGTGTTCACCGCGACCACGCCGTGCTCGGGCACTCGGAGCACTGCATCGCCACCCACCCCTCCGACATGGCCGTCGCGCTTGCCGCCCTGGACGCGCGGGTGGAGCTGTACGGCCCCGAGGGCACCCGGAGCGTCCCCGCGGCCGAGTTCCACCGGCTGCCCGGGGACCGTCCGGAGCGGGACACCGAGATCCGGCCCGGTGAGCTGATCACCGGCGTGGTGCTGCCGCCCCACCCGGCCGGGCTGCCGTCCGCGTACCGCAAGGCCCGCGACCGGGCCTCGTACGCCTTCGCCCTCGCCTCCGTCGCCGCCGTGGTGGAGGTGGCGGACGGGGTGGTCTCGTACGTCGGGCTGGCCTTCGGTGCGCTGGCGCACCGGCCCTGGCGGGCACGGCGGGCCGAGGAGGCGCTGCTGGGCGCCGCGCCCACCGTCGCGGCGTTCGAGCACGCCGTCGATCTGGAACTGGCCGCCGCGCGGCCCCTGCGGGACAACGCCTACAAGGTGCCCCTCGCCCGCGGTCTCGCCCTCGACGTCCTGGCCCGTCTCACGGCGCCTGCCAGGACCTGAACCGGCATCCCGAGGAGGACTCCATGGCCGAGCCCGCCAGCGTGCCCGGCGCTCCCGCCGAGCGCCGGGAAGGGCGTCTGAAGGTCACCGGCACCGCCCGCTACGCCGCCGAACACCCCTCCCCCGGGCGCCTCCAGGCCTGGCCCGTCCCGGCGGCGGTCGCGCGGGGCCGGGTGACGCGGATCGACACCGCGGCCGCCCTGGCCGTGCCCGGGGTCGTGACCGTGCTGACGCCGGACGACGCCCCGCGGCTGGCCGAGTGCGACGACGCCACCCTGGCCGTCCTCCAGGACTCCCGGGTACCGCACCGGGGTTGGTTCGTCGCGCTGGTCGTGGCGGAGACCCTGGAGGCGGCCCGCGCCGGCGCGGCGGCCGTGGACGTCGCGTACGCGACGGAGGAGCACGACGTCACCCTCACCGACACGCACCCCGCCGGGTACGTTCCCGAGCAGGCCAACGGCGGGTATCCGGCCGTACGCGAACAGGGCGACCCCGAGGGCGCGTTCGGGTCGTCCGAGGTCCGCGTCGACGTCCGCTACCGCGTGCCCGCTCTGCACAACCACCCCATGGAGCCGCACGCCACCACCGCCCACTGGGAGCGGGACCGGCTGACGGTGCACACCTCCAGCCAGGGCTCCGGCGTCGTACGCGCCGTGCTCGCCCAGCTGTTCGACGTGCCCCAGGAGCGGATCACCGTCCACGCCGAACACGTGGGCGGCGGCTTCGGCTCGAAGGGCACGCCCCGCCCTGACGTCGTGCTCGCTGTGATGGCGGCGATGCGGACCGGACGGCCCGTCACCGTGGCCCTGCCCCGGCGCTTCCTCCCGGCCGTCGTCGGACACCGCGCCCCCACCCTGCACCGGCTGCGCCTCGGCACCGGGCCGGACGGCCGGCTCACCTCCCTCCTCCACGAGGTCACCACCCACACCTCGCACGTCAAGGAGTTCGTGGAGCAGGCCGCGACACCCGCCCGCGTCATGTACGCCACGCCGAACAGCCGTACGGCCCACCGTGTGGTGCCGCTCGACGTGCCGACACCGTCCTGGATGCGCGCCCCGGGTGAGGCGCCCGGCATGTACGCGCTGGAGTCCGCGATGGACGAGCTCGCCACCGAGCTCGGCATGGACCCGGTCGCCCTGCGCGTCCTCAACGAGCCGGAGACCGAGCCCGACAGCGGCAAGCCGTTCAGCAGCAGGAATCTCGTGGAGTGTCTGCGCGAGGGCGCCCGCCGGTTCGCCTGGGACCGACGCGATCCGCGTCCGCGCGCCCGCGCGGAGGGGCCCCTGCTGATCGGCTCGGGCGTGGCGGCGGCCACCTATCCGGTCATGGTGTGGCCCTCGAAGGCCTCGGCCCGGGCGTTGCCCGACGGGACCTTCCTGGTGTCGATCAACGCGGCGGACATCGGGACGGGCTCCCGTACGGTGCTCGCGCAGATCGCCGCGGACGTCCTGGACGTGTCGCTGGAACGGGTGCGCATCGAGGTGGGCCGCACCGATCTGCCCGCGGCGTCGCTCGCGGGCGGCTCGTCGGGCACCGCGTCCTGGGGCTGGCCCGTCCACGAGGCGTCCACCCGGCTCGCGGCACTCCTGGGCGACCGCTCGGGGCCGCTGCCGGCGCAGGGGCTGGCCGTCGAGGCCGACACGGCGGGCCGGGCCGACGCCGACAGTCCCTACGCACGGCACGCGTTCGGCGCGCACTTCGCGGAGGTCGCCGTCGACACGGTCACGGGTGAGACCCGGGTACGGCGCCTGTTGGGGGTGTACGCCGCCGGGCGCATCCTCAACGCCCGTACCGCACGTTCCCAGTTCGTCGGCGGCATGGTCATGGGCCTGGGCATGGCGCTCACCGAGGGCAGCACGATGGACGCCGCGTTCGGTGACTTCACGGAGTCCGACCTGGCCTCGTACCACGTCCCCGCCCACGCCGACGTCCCCGACATCGAGGCCCACTGGGTCGACGAGGACGACCCCCACCTCAACCCCATGGGCAGCAAGGGCATCGGCGAGATCGGCATCGTCGGCACCGCCGCCGCGATCGCCAACGCCACCCATCACGCCACCGGCATCCGCTTCCGCGAACTCCCTCTGACCCCGGACCGGGTCCTGACGGGGCTGATCGGGCAGGGCACGTGAGGCCCGGCGTCGACCACCCGTCCCGGCAGTGCAGGCAGGGGCGGCGTACGCCGGTCGAGGGGCAGCGGCGCGATCCCGGTTCACCGGCTGAGCGGCTTGCGGGGGGAGCCGTGGGCGCGTTGCGCAGCGCGGTGGCGGCGCCGGGTTCGTGAAGACCGCGGAGGTCGGCCGAGCAGCTTGCCCACGTCCGCGAAGCGCCGCCGGACGGTCGGCCGAGACGTAGGCCACCGCCACGCCGGCTCGCTCGCCAGTCACCCGACCGGGCGCTGACCCGCCCCGGCGACCAGTCGCCCTCCCTGCCCGATCCGGCCGCGGATCACCGCGCCCGGCCTCCCCGTCACCAGCCGAACCGCCGACTCCGCCACCGATCGACCGCGCCGACCGCCCCGGGGCCTCATTCGCGCGGTGGGCTCGCCTCCGCCGTACGGCTCACCGCTGCTGTCGGCCTTCTCCCCGCCGGCTCTGCCGCGAGCAGGGCGAGGAGGGCGGCCAGGGTCGCGAGGACGGCGGTGAAGGTGGCGAGCCACGAGGGTGCCAGGGTGAGGCTCAGGGCGCGGGACAGGCCCGCCGCATGCCACTGGTCCTGGAACAGCTCGGCCGTGACCAGTGCCGCCGGGACCAAGACCGCTCCGGCGAGCAGCGAGGCCGTGGACCGGAACGTCAGCAGCAGGGCCAGCAGCACACACAGCACGGACGCGCCGAAGGCCAAGCCGTAGACCTGGAGGGACGCGCCGTCCCGGTTCGCCGGGAAGTGGGCCACGCCACAGATCGCGAGGGCCGCGACGGTGAGCCAGGCAGGCGGTGCGCCCCGCTGCGCGGCCCCCGGAGCCTGCGGGGCCTCCACGGTGCCCGGGGCCGCCACAGCCTCCATGGCCTCCCTCGCCTCCGCGCCCTCCCGTACGGGTGGCGCGGCGGACGAGGCGGTGGGCCCCGTCGGGAAGGGGGCCGCCGTCGGGAACACCGGGGGTTGGTTCGGACGGGATTCGGGAGAGCGGGTCGTCATGCTCAGCTCCATGGACGGGGTGCGGCCGCTCCTGGCCCCCGACATGCGACACGCGACTTTGTGTTGATCATTAGTAAGACCCCCCGGGGCGGCCCGCCACTCGAGTGGGCCACGAGGATGAGAACCGGCCATCCGCGGCGTGGGCGACGCACACGCGGGTACCTCGGAGGCAATACGGGCGCCGTAACCGGGAATCCGACGGGGAGGGGCCCGCACACGGCGGCACACCGGCGCACCGGACCGAGGAGAGCCCGTGGACACGACCACAGCAGTGATCGCCGTCGTCGTGGTCCTCGCGGCGGTGGCCCTCGTCGTCGCCGTCTCGCTGCTCGTCCGGCTGGTGAACGCCCGACGCTCGCTGCGGCGGGCCGGGTTGCCGACCGGGCCCCGCTGGGTCTTCTGGGGCGCCGTCCTCTATCTCGTGCTGCCGACGGACCTGCTGCCCGACCCGGTGTACCTGGACGACATCGGCGTCCTCCTGCTGGCGCTGCGCACCCTGCGCCGCCCGGTCGCCGACGCACAGCGGCCCTCGCCTCTCGGCAGGCCGAGCGACACCGCCTGATTTCCGCTCGATCCCCGCTCAACCTCCCTGCGCCCCCGCCCGTCTCAGGTCGGGGGTGCCGAACTCGCCAATGACTACGCAGCGTAAGGAAACCAACCACCCGTTCGATTCGTATAAGTCAATGGAAGCCCAGGTGATCCACCGGGCGAAGCGACGACGCAGCACGACGCGCCATGGCGACGGCTTGGTCGGCGCAGCACGAAGAGGGAGAGACGATGCAACCGTTTGCGCTCAACTACGCACGCCCGGCGGCAGATTTGGACGTTTCCGTTCCGTATGCCTATGACTCAGGACTGCAGTTGAACGTACTTCTCGACGGCCGGATCGCCGCCTCGGACCTCGCGCTGCTGAGGGAACTGGGGACCACCACATCCACCGCCGGCTCGAAGACCCACTTCGACGACTGAACGCGGGACCGACGACGATGACCGTGTTGATCCTGACCTGTGAACAGGACGTGACCGCGGACATGGTGGTCGTGCACCTCAACGCGTCCGGGGTTCCCGTGGTCCGGCTGGACCCGGCCGACCTGACGGGCGGGGCCGCCCTCTCGGGCGAGTACGTGCACGGCGCCTTCCGCGGCCACCTCTGGTCCGCGGGTCGCCTGGTGAGCATCGACGGCCTGCGGTCCATCTGGGTGCGCAGGCCGGGCACTCCGGCCACCCGGGTGCCAGAGCCGTCCGACTGGCTCACCGAGGAGTCCTCACAGGCGTTGTACGGCATGCTGCGCGGCTCCGGCGCGAGGTGGATGAACCATCCCGACGCCGCCCGCCGGGCACGCCACAAACCCTGGCAGCTCCGTCTCGCCCAGCGCAGCGGACTGCCCGTGCCGGCCACCCTGATCACGACGTTTCCGCAGGCCGCTCGCGAGTTCGCGGAGCGCTTCCCGGACCTCGTGGTCAAGCCGGTCTCCGGCGCGCACCCGCAGGACCCGCCCCGCGCCGTGCCGACGAGCCGGGTGGCGCCGGACGCGGACTTCTCCGCTGTCGCGTACGGCCCGACGCTGCTGCAACGCAGGGTCGCCAAGCGGGCCGACATCCGTCTGACCGTCGTGGGGGATCAGATGCTCGCCGCCCGCAAGGAGACGGCCCCGGACGCGGATCCCGACGACGTCGACGTCCGCTTCGCCCCGGCCGCTCTGCCGTGGCGTCCCGTCGAGGTGCCGACCTGCGCCGTCGACGGCGTCCGCAAGTACCTGAGGGAGGCCGGACTGGCGTACGGGGCCTTCGACTTCGCCGAGGACTCCGACGGCACCTGGTGGTTCCTTGAGTGCAACCAGTCCGGCCAGTTCGGCTTCGTGGAGGTGGAAACCGGCCAACCCATCGCCCGCACCATCGCGGAGTGGCTGGCGGAGCCGGGACCGCGCGAGGGGGCGTGCTGCGGCGAGGGACGAAGTGGTACGACGGTGTCCTGAACCGGCGGGGGCGGCGGCTGCCGCCCCCGAATTCAGGCCACTTCCGGGGGTCTCACTCCCCCAGTGCGCGGGCCAGCTCCGCGGTCGCGCGCGTGACCTCCGCGTCGTCCTCGGCGAGCAGCCGTGGCAGGACTCCGCGCCGGTCGCGGACGGCCCGTCGGGCCGCGCGTTCCCACACGACGTGGTTCTCGCGGCGGTTGAGCAGTTTCGGGTAGACGGCGGCGGTGCTCTCCCACTGCCGGGCGTCGGCGATGCTCCTGAGCAGCTGGATGATCTGCGGGCGGCACGTCACATGGGGCAGCTGCGCGAGCTCCCACAGGAAGGGGACGGTCGCGGGGGTGGCCTGCTCGACCACGAAGCCGTACTGGCAGATGCGGCTGCGCAGTTCGGTGAGCGCGGTCCGGGCGGTCTGCGGGTCCCCCCAGGCCACGCTGTGGAGGAGGAGGGGGATGGCGGCCGCGGAGCCGGTGGAGTCCTTGATCTCGCTCCAGGGCACCTGCCCGAGCGTCATCAGGGGCGTGGTCCGTGCCGGCCCCTTGGCGGGCGCGTCGTGGTCCGTGCGCTGGGTGCTCGGCTTTCCGTTCGGAGCGGGGCGCATGTCGGTGGACCCTTCCACGGTTGTGTCGGGTGTGGGACGGATCGACAGCATGGCCCAGACGGTCTTGCCCGCGGGGCGTCTGGGCGTCCAGCCCCACCCGACGGACAGGGCCTCGACGATGGCCAGGCCTCTTCCGTGCTCGTCCAGTTCGCATGCCTCGGCCTCGGCCTCGGCCGAGGCCGCGGGCACGGGTGGGCTGTCGATGTCGTCGGAAACGGTGAGCAGCAGGTGGCCCGGGGTGACCGCGAGGCCGAGCCGGACCGTCGGCATGCCACCGGGAACACGTGGCGCCGCGTGTTCGGCCGCGTTGGCGGCCAGTTCGCCCATCACGAGCATCGCGTCGTCCTCGCGATGCTCGAGCGACCACTGGCACAGGATGCCGCGCGTGAAGGCGCGGCCCAGGGCGAAGCCCTGCCGGTCGCAGCTGATGCGCAGATCGGCGGAGACGACGGAGGGCGGCGGCGCGTCGCCGTCTTCCGGGCCGGGTTCCTCTTCCGCTTCCGCGTCGGCCGTCAGGACCGCGCGCAGTGGGGCGCGGTCCGTGCCGTCCCCACCCGCCCTCGGCACACCTTCACTGGGCGAACGGGGCGCATGGTACGCAGGCGACGACACGACATCTCCCTGATGCGACGTCAGGATGGGACGGCAACGCGGGGGTTGACGCCGCAGCTATTATCCACGCCAACGATGCTCGCGTGCAATTGCACGGGAAATTGCGCGAAATTCAGCCGAGCGCGCGGCACGGAACACGAACGGCAAGGAGACTGCGGTGCCACCAGTGCGGAACGGGGTGCGGGCGAGCTCGTTGGACGCCTGCTGGATCAAGACTCGGCACAGCAACGCCGAGGGGAACTGTGTCGAGGTCGCCGCCCTGACCGGCGGGGACATAGCGATGCGCAACTCCCGCGATCCCGACGGACCCGCGCTCGTCTACACGCCGGCCGAGATCACGGCCTTCCTGGCCGGCGTCAAGGACGGAGAGTTCGACCATCTGATGCGGGGCAACGGGTGAGCCGCGCGGTCACGCGACGGCCAACTCCGGTGTGGTCACGGGGGGATACGGTGAAGGTTCGCCGAGTGAGATAGAGTTTTTCTCACGTCTGCCTGTCTCCGGGGAGCCATGATGTCCGCCGCGTCGCCTCGCATCTCGCGCCTCGAGTCGTACCTCGACCGGCCCGAACCCGCGCCCACCCTGCTGAAGATGCTGGTCGGCGTCCAACTGGCGGGGTTCCGCGAGGACGCGGGCCTCTCCCAGGACCAGGCGGCACGCGCGCTCGGCTTCAGCGGGGCGAAGCTCTCCCGCATCGAGTCCGGCAAGGGCCGTCGCCCTCCGACGGAGCGGGACGTGCGGGCCCTGCTGGAGCTGTACGGCACCGATGCCTACGAGACCTCGGTGCTGATCAAGCTGCTGCAGCGGGCCGGTGAGCCGGGGTGGTGGCAGCGCTACGACAAGCGTCTGATGCCCGAGTGGTTCGACCGGCTGGTGGGGCTCCAGGAGGCGGCCGCCACCATCCGCACCTTCGAGATCCAGTACGTCCCCGGCCTGTTGCAGACCGCCGCCTACACACGGGCGGTGGTGGAGCGGGGGCTGCCGAACGCGCCCGCCGGTGAGGTGCAGCGCCGGATCGAACTTCGCATGCGCCGGGCCGAGTTGGTGACCCGGGCGGACGCGCCGCGACTGTGGGCGGTCGTCGACGAGTCGGTCCTGCTGCGGGTGCTCGGCGGCAAGGACGTCATGCGGGAGCAGCTCGCGCATCTGATCGAGATGGCCCGCCGCCCCAATGTGACCGTGCAGGTCGTTCCCCTGGACGTCACGAACGCCTCGGCGCCCGCCATACCGGTCACCTATCTCCGCTTCGGTGGCCTCGACCTTCCCGACGTCGTCTACCTCGAGCACATCAGGAGCGCCAACTTCCTCGAGGACCGGGACGAGACGGAGGAGTACCGCCTCGCCCTGGACCGGCTGGCCGACGAGGCGCTCAACCCGCGCGAGTCGCTGAGTCTGCTGCGCGAGACGATGAGGTCGCGCTATCCCGCGCAGTGACTCAGGACGACGGTCCATCTAGGGCCCACGGAGGACTACGGAAGGCGGCCCACGCCGCCGAACTCGATCCATTCCTGGGTGAGCTGACGGGGTGCCACCTCATTGTCCGGGCGCCAGGTGGACACCTCCACGAGCCCGGGAGGGAGGATGTCCAGACCGTCGAACAGCGCCTCGACGTCCTTCTCCTGACGCACACGCCCCCAGTGGCCCTGCGTCGCCTGGTCCATGAAGTTCGTGACGAACTCGCGCACCTCGGCGTCCTCACTGACAAGCTGACACATCAACAGGTAGCTGCCGGGCGCGAGCCGTTCGGTCACCCGTTTGACCACGGCCGACGGTCCGTCGGTGTCGCTGTCCGGGATGCAGTGGAAGACGGAGTTGAACAGCACGGCGACCGGCTGGCTGAAGTCGATCAGCCGTTGGGTGTCGGGGTGGGAGAAGATGGCGTCCGTCTCCCGCATGTCGGCGTGGATGACGGTGGTGCGCTCGTCCTGTTCCAGCAGGGCACGGCCGTGCACCAGCACCATCGGGTCGTTGTCCACGTAGACGACGTGCGCGGTGGGGTCGATGCTCTGGGCGACCTGGTGCACGTTGTCCTGGGTGGGCAGGCCGGAGCCGTGGTCCAGGAACTGCCGGATGCCGTACTCCTGCGTCAGGATCCTGACGACCCGCTGGAGGAAGCGCCGGTTGTTCACGGCCAGGCGGCGGGTGCTGGGGACGACCTTGTCGAGCTCCTCGCAGGCCGCGCGGTCGGCCGCGTAGTTGTCCTTGCCGCCCAGGTAGTGGTCGTACATGCGCGCTGCCGTCGGCACGTTGGCGTCGATCTTCGTGGACAGCCGCTTCTCCGAGTGCATTCGCTCCCCCAGCTCCGTGCCGCGCCAACTGGACTGGCATGGCTGAGCGTACATCCTAGGAACTCGATGTTCGTCCGTTCCAGTCCGTTGGCACGGCAACACGCCCATGGGGGCGCAAAGTTCAGGCGGCGTCGAGCGTCGCGAGCTCCTCCGCGGGTGAGGTCGGGCGCGGCGGCGCAGTCGCGGATCGTCCAGGGGCGGCCGACGCCCGGAATCGGCACCACGACCGGGGACTTGGCCGGCATCCAGGCCGTCGGTGAGGACTCACAGCCCCTGTACGGCCGGGTCTTCAGGCTGCTGAAACTGCCCCGCTCTCCGACGCTTGACCTGAAGTCCGGTTGAGCTTCTAGCTTCGGGTGCGCCGATGTCGACGTACCGGAAAGGAAACGCCATGAGGACGCTGGTGCTGGGAAGGATGCCTGCCAGGGTGATGGAGGTGCTGGCCACGCTGCACGCGGACGGCTTTGACGCGGAGGGAGTGAGCACCGACGAGGAGGCTCGGAAGCTGTTGGAGACCGAGAAGTTCGGGGTGCTGATCATTGGCGGGGGCGTGGAGCCGGACGCACGCGCAGCGATCAAGGAGTTCGCTGCGGAGCACCGGGTACGACGGGTGATCGACGGCGCGTTGACGGCGCCGTTCGACGCCTACGTCCGGCGGGAGTTCGAGCCGCTGATCCGGGAGGCCGCCTCAGAAGGGTGACGGCCCTCGTCCGCCCTTTGAGGGCACCCGAGCCGTGCGTCATCGCTGCGCTGAGGCGCGTCTTTCCGTGCGGTGGTCGTAGTACGCCCACGCAGTCACCGCCACTACGGCCGCGATCCCGACCGCCAGGATCCGCACGGCGCCACTGGTCAGGAAGGCGACCAGACCGGTGAGCCCCGCTCCGCACAGCATGATCACGCGGCTGACGAAGCGGTTCTCGGGCGGCTGGGGATCCTCCCGGTCCTTGAGGTCGTGCAGGGCGTCACGAGCCGGATGCGCGGAACCGCGCCGGGCGCGGGCGCGGTATGTCAGCCCGTAGCTGATCAGCGTGTACAGCGCGACGGCGCCCAGGACCCAGAGCCAGACATAGGGGTCGTCACTCGATCCTCGTGCCAGGTACACGACACCTCTTCTCAAGGGGCGGGCTTCACCGGTGAGCAGAACTCAACTGCTGCTGCCGCCATGCCGGTCGATGCCGACATCGGCATCGGCATCGGCGGGGCGGAAGCATGCCGTCACCGTCTTGCCGTGCCGCTGGCACCTCATCCCCCACTCATCGGCGAGCTTCCGCACGATTGCCACTCCGCGGCCGGAGACGTCCCCCGGCTCCGGTTCGCGCTGGCGCGGCAGCGTCGGGTCCTCGTCGTGCACGCTCACATGAAGGCAGTCGCCGTCCCACGCGAGGACCAGGTGCGCGTCACTGTGGGCGTGGATGTGCGCATTGGTGATCAGCTCCGACACCGCCAGCACGATGGTGTCCACCTTGTCCGGCTCGGCAGCGGCCCAGGGCAGGGACTTGAGACGCCTGCGTGTCCACTCCCGCCCGGCGCGCACTCCCTCGGACATGGGGAACGAGTGCGCCCACCCCATCGCCTTCACCGCCACCGCCCGGACCTCCTCTCCTCCGTCCACACAAAAGCACGTGCATGCACCGTGTACCCCGCACCCGCCTCAACAGACACGAGGACACCCCTCCAGGGCAGCCATCGACACCTCGGAATGGGACGGGGCCGACGTAGCGGGCCAGTTCGTCGATGCCGGTGGCCCGGAGCTGCGGCGCCCCGCACAGCGCCCGCCGGGCATCAGGGGTGGGTGTCGGCGGAACCAGCCGTGACGAACGCCGTGCCGTCATGGCGGCTCAGGGTGTGAACTCCTCGTCCAGACGGTCGATCGCCCCATCGGCGCCCAGGTGGTACTTGAACACCAGTCCGCTGTTCGGGTGGGCTTCCAGCCAGTCGAGGAACTCCTGGACACCGATGTGCTGGTTGTCGGTGCTCTCCACAATGGGGTTGGTGACGGTGACATACGCCGCCTGGTCCATGGGAATGTAAGTCTCCTTGCCCACCGTCTCGAAGGGCGCGCCGTCGGAGTCCGCAGGGGCGCAGCCCCAGTTGCCGTGCTTGACGATGAGACTCAGGGAGCCCCCTTCGGGGGTGTAGCGGTAGACCGCCACCTCATCGGGCGAGATGGGCATCTTGTGGTCGCACCCGTCGTCGCCGTCCGTGCCGCCGGAGGCGGCCGGCTCGGCCGGCGCCGGTGCCGGAGCCGACGGGGAGGAGACGGGCTGAGGGTCCGCGGAAGACGACGATCCGCCGCTGCCCGTGCCCGTCGTGGGCTTGCCCGCGGGCTTCGCACCGACGGTCGGGGAACCGGTCCCCGCACCGCTGCCGCCCGGCTTTGCCGTCGAGGTCCCGTCTCCGTTGCAGGCCGTGAGCACCACCGCGAGGAGGGCAACGGAGGCGCTGATCACGGTCGTACGGAGAACGGTGCCGGGTCTGTGCCGGCCGGACTTCGTAGAGATCGCCATGGTGATCCTTTCAGCGTGTGGCAATGGCAGTGACTGTCGCAGGCACAAACGATTTCCAGCCAATCGGCGGTTGCCGCGGTCACCGCGTCGTTGCCGGGTCGTGACACAGGCACAAGCCGCCCTCCTCCGCACGAAGTCGGCGGAGCGCGTACCTGTGCGTCCTCAGCCCGGACGGGTCGTTGGTTGATCACCACGTTGGGGGGTGAGTCGGCTACAACTCCTGGGCACGGTGAAGAGTCTTGTGGAGTGACGGTGCAGCCGTAACGAGGGGGTCTCCGCGTGGTATCCATGAGTTCATCCACCCGTTGGGCCGTGCCGTTGGTGGCGGGCCTGCTCGCGCTGGGCGCGGTACCGGCGGACCTGTCCGGCAGCGCGCAGGCCGCGCCCCGGGTGCCCGTCCGCGACGACTTCAACGGCGACGGGTACGCCGACCTCGCCGTCGGCGCCCCGGGAGCCACCGTCGGCGGGCAGAGCAGGGCGGGCTACGTGGCGGTGACGTACGGCGGACCGCACGGGCTCTCCAGCAGCCGACGGACCGTCATCAGCCGTGCCACGGGCGGCATTCCGGGCAGCCCGGTCAAGGGCCAGGGCTTCGGCACTCAGATCTCCAAGGGCGACGTGAACGGGGACGGGTACGCGGACCTGGTCGTCGGGGTCGCGACCCGGACGGGTGACGCGGTCGTGGTGTGGGGCGGGCCGCGGGGCCTGTCCGGCGGCGGTCTGTCCATCCCCGCCTCGCTCACGGTGACCGGCGACTTCGACGGCGACGGCCGGCTCGACCTCGCCCTGTTCCGCACCGGCGACTCACCGGGCGACGACCCGCTCGGCACCACCGCCACGGTGTGGACCGGCCCCGTCGGCCGCTCCGGCACCCCCGCCCGTACCAGCGCCCTGGACCCCGCCCACCTCCAGTACGTCGACGTCAAGGACGGCACCACCGGGGACGTGAACGGCGACGGCCGGGACGAGCTCGCGCTCAACACGTACTGCGGGGACGGCAACTACTGCACGGACTTCTACACCGGCTCCGCCTCGGGCCTGAAGTACCGCCGCGACACCATCCCCAGCGGTGACGGCGGCGTCGCCCTGGGCGACCTGAACGGCGACGGCCACGACGACGTGGCCGTCGGCTTCGCCAACGACTCGACGGTCACGGTGGCCTACGGCTCGGCGTCCGGGGTCCGTCCCCGCAGCACGTGGAAGTCGTACACCCAGGACACGCCGGGTGTGCCCGGAGCGACCGAGACCAACGACGGCTTCGGTGCGGCCCTGTCCGCCGGCGACGTCACCGGCGACGGCATCGACGAGCTCGCGGTCGGCGTCCCCGGCAAGGAGCTCGGCTACGACGACCGAGCGGGCGCTGTCGTCGTCCTGTGCGGCAGCCGGGCCGGGCTGACGGGCCGGGGCGCCCAGGCCTTCACCCAGGACACGGCCGGCGTACCGGGCACGGCCGAGCCCGGCGACGCCTTCGGCGCGCAGGTCGCATTCCTCGACATCAACGGCAACGGGTACGCCGACCTGGCCACGGCGGCTACGGGCGAGGACGGCGGAAATGGAGCGGTCTGGATACTGCGCGGCCGGCCGACGGGCATCGTGACGGATGCGGCGACCGTCATCGGGCCGAAGTCGATCGGCGCGCCGTACGCGAAGGCAGCGTTCGGCCGGGAGCTGGGATAACGGCGGCCGGATCGGCGCCCGGCTCCCGCGCGCTGCTCCCACAGCGCCGCCGTCCAGCTGATGCGGGAAGTGTTCCGGTCTCACGATTCCGATGATGGTGACATGGGAAGAGAGCCGGCCGAACGATGGCCGCGCAGAGCCCTGTCCAGAAACGGTGACTCGGCACGGTGAACCGGCGGTAATCCGGGCGCGGTGGGGTAATGGGACGTCGATCAGCCCCCGTGGACAAGGAGCCGATGATGACCGACGACGCCTACCTGTTCCTGCTTGAGGACGCGTCTGCGCCGCTCGGTGTGGTCCCCGCCGCCGTCGGTGATCTGGCGTGCATGGAGACTCCCGCGGTACTCGCGTGGCTGGACGCCCACGGAACCCCGCAGAACTCCCCGCACCTGCGCCTGCTGCCACCGGAGGAGACAGCGAACATGCCCGAGGGAGTGGAACGGCTGCCCGTCCCACTCAGCGACGAGGAACTGAGCCGGATCCGCCACCGGATGGCACCCGAGCCGCTCGCTCGGGTCGAGGAGGAGCTGCTCGCCTACCGTGACTGCGCGGACGGCAGGGACGGCCTGATCGGACGCTCACTGGCCGCCGGCGTGCCACCGCACCGCATCGTCGAACTGACCGGAGTGGATCCCGCGACGGTGACTGCCGCGGCGGGCGGCTGACGACGCGGCGGCCTCAGCTCCGTCCGGCCTCACGCACCCGGTACGGGCCTGGCTGTATACGGCGGATCTGCTGAGTGACCTGGTCGGCGAGCTACCAGCCCAGCAGTGCCTCGCCGAGAGCCAGGCCGGTGGCCGCGAGCCACTCCTCCTGCACGTCCCGGTTCCTGGTCCCGATGGAGAGGTAGACACCGTGAATGCCCTGGGCCGGTTCGGCGCACTGGGAGGTCCAGACACTGTTGAGGCACAGCTGGACACCGCACAGCTTGCTGGAGGGCAGTCCGCGCAGCCCGGCGTACCAGCGCACGTCGAAGGACAGCGGGCCGACGTCCGCAACCAGGGCGTCGATGTCGGCTTCCCCGCAGCTGTGCAGGGGGGAGAGCTCGAGTGGCAGGCAGGCATCCCGCAAGGGTTGCAGGCACATCTCCGCCGGAAGCGGCCACAGCCCCGCGAGTTCGGGTGTCAGCTCCACCTGGACCTCGAACGGACTCTCGCCGCGGGGCACGCCCAGCGCGTGCAGCCGCGTCCAGAAGTCCTCCAGGCCCGTCTCCGGAAACCGACGACCGGCATGTGTCATGAACCAGCCCTCGCGAAAGAACGTGATCGCGTGAGCGTATTGCTCCGCCGTGACGACCGGGCCGATCTCGGGGATTTCCGGGTCGTCCACCCAGTCGGCGAACTCTCGCAGGAGCTCGCGTGCGCGACGCAGGGCGCTCTCCGCGTCCGGCAGCGGTTCCAGGACCTCGTACAGCAACGACATTCCCACCGGCGACCTCCGCGGGCAGCCTGACGCCGGTGCCGCCGGCTTCCACGTTGGGACTGCCGCAGGTGGCCTCGAGACTGACGGAGAACCTCTGACTCAGGTCACTGGTTCCGAGCGCCTGCGGGCCAGTCGACGGCACAGTGGTGTCGTCCCCGCAAGCACGAGGGTGGTTCGCCGCTCCTGCCGACACCCACCAGCACCAGCTGCGTCGTCCCCGTTCCCGCAGGCGGAGTTCTGCTGGTGATGCGCGGGAGGCGCGGAGACGCGCTCCGGCCTGTCCCTGCGACCACTGAGTCGCCGCTGTCTTCCTCGGTCCGGCGCGAGGGGTTGCGTGGTCACCCGGTCGATGTGCGACGCTCGCCACGGCCGGTGGCGCACCGCTCCGGCCGACGCGGGTTCTTACGAGAGGCGGCGGCATGCGCATCGGACTGCTCGGCACCGGGCCCTGGGCCCAGATGGCCCACGCACCCGCCCTGAGCGGGCACGACGGACTCGACTTCGCCGGAGTGTGGGGTCGTCGCCCGGAGGCCGCCAAAGAGCTGGCCGCGGCGCACGGTGTGCGTGCCTACGACGACGTCGACGCGCTCCTCGGCGACGTGGAGGCCGTGGCCATGGCGCTGCCGCCCGCCGTCCAGGCCGAGCTCGCGGTGCGGGCCGCGCGGGTGGGCTGCCATCTGCTGCTGGACAAGCCCCTCGCGGCGACGGTCGAGGAGGGGCGGACGGTGGTCGAGGCGGCGCGGGAGGCCGGGGTCGCCTCGGTGGTGTTCTTCACGACCCGCTTCCAGCGCGAGACGGAGGAGTGGATCGACGAACAGGCTCGGGTCGGCGGCTGGTTCACGGCGCGGGCACAGTGGCTGGGCTCGGTGTTCACCAGTGACAGCCCGTTCGCGGACTCGCCGTGGCGGCGGGAGAAGGGTGCGCTGTGGGACGTGGGCCCGCACGCCCTGTCCGTACTGCTGCCGGTCCTCGGTGACGCCCGGCGGGTGGCGGCCGCCGCGCACGGCCCCGGGGACACCGCCCACCTGGTCATCGAGCACGCCGAGGGTGCCACGAGCTCTCTCACGCTGAGCCTGACCGCCCCGCCGGCCGCGGCGGGCGCCGCCGTGGAACTGCGCGGCGAGGCCGGAGTGACACTCCTGCCGGAGAGTTCGGACGGTGTCGTCCCCGCCCTCCACCGCGCCGCGGACGCCCTGTTGACCGCCGCCGACACCGGCCGCGCTCACCCCGCCGACGCCGCGTTCGGCCTGAGGGTCACCGAGATCCTCGCCTCGGCCGAGACACTGCTGGCCACGGACGTGGGCTGAGCCGAGGGATCCGAGCGAGGCCTGTGCCCAGCGCAGCGCCCCGACGAGTACGACCACACCAGCCGGACCGACGTCGCGCTGCTGCGCGCGGCTGTCACCCGGGACGGGCCCGGCTCCCCCGCGGCGGACCTGGCGGACAGCCTGCTGACTGCCAGCTCGTGCTCGAGCCGGACCAGGGCCGGTCGCTGCTCCTGTTCACCGCGACGCCGGGTACGAAGAGCCACGGGAAACTCGCCCTACTCACCGTGCTGGGCACCGACCATGTCGCCGCAGACACCCGGTGACTACCGATCCACGCCGCGTGGCGCGGGATGGCCCGCCCAGCGCTTCAGCGTGGCGGTCGCGTACGCGCGGTCGGCCGCGGTGAGTGCGTCGAAGGTGACGTGGTGGTGGGCGTCCGGGGCCCACAGGGTGCGGGAGTCTCGGCCGCCGGGGTGGAAGGGTTCGGCGACGGCGGGGTCCTGGGCGCCGTTGAGGAAGAGCAAGCGGTCGCCGTGGCGGCGGACCCAGCGGTCGATGTCGGGCATGACGGTGGCGTCGAAGCGCATCGGGATGTCGCGCGGGACGAAACTGCGCGGCTGGGCGGCGTCGGGGTGGCGCAGGAGGCCGGCCAGGTGGTGGGTGGGGGCGTCCCAGTAACCGAGTTCGGTGCCGAGTTGGTAGAAGTACGGGACGTAGTGCCGGGCGACGGCGTCGGCGTAGACGGGCAGCAGGGCGGTGGCGTCCAGCCACGCGCACAGCGCGTCCGTGGAGGCGTCGGGGCCGGGAATGGCGGCGGCGTCCTTCCCGTCGCCGTTCTGCCAGAACATGAACGGGGCGCGCAGGACGGCGACTTCGAGGGCCTTGTCGGCGCCGCCGACGATGCGGAAGGTGTCGCCCTGGGAGGCCGCCCACGCCTCGTAGCGGGCGACCAGGTCCGCGCGGCGCAGCAGGGCCTCGCGCTGTGCCCGCTCCAGCGCGGCACGGGTCTCGGGGGTGCCGACGCGTGCGAGGAAACGGGAGTAGGCGCAGTCCTCGCGGTCGTCGACGTTGTTGGGCGCGGAGTAGGCCACCGTGCCGTCCACGTCGTGCGGGTGGAAGCGACGGTGGTAGACGGTCGCCATGCCGCCCTTGCTGCCGCCGGTGGAGATCCACGCGCCCGGGTACAGCGTGCGGAAGAGCCGGACGACGCGGTGGTGGTCGTCGGCGGCCTGCCGGACGGTGAGGTGGGTGTAGTCGGCCGTCGGTGGGCGTGAGTCGCCGAAGTAGCGGTGCTCGACCTGGAGTTGGTTGCCGCCCAGCAGGACGGTGGCTTCGGTGCGCCGGGGTGTGAGCACCGCTTCGTATCCCGTGGTGAACAGGACGGTCGGGCGGTCGGTGCCCGAGTGGAGCAGGGTGAGGCGCTGCTCGAAGGTTCCGGCCGTGCGGTCGGCGTGGTCGATCGGCTGGCGCAGACCGAGGACGAAGAAGCGGTATCCGGGCTCCGCGCCGGGCCGTTCCTCGATCACCCGCAGCCCGGGCAGCGCCCGCAGGGCGTTCATGATGTCGTCGTCCCCGGGACGGTCACGCTCGGCTGCGTGCGCCGGAGCCGTGACGGCCAGGCCGGCCGCCCCCGTGGCCGTCGTCAGGAGCACGCGTCGTCTGGTCCAGGTGCGCATGGTGGGTCAACCTCCCCGTACGGTGACCGGTCTGCGTCGTATGCCGCCGGCCGTACGTCCAGTACAGCCGCCGGGCGCCCTCGGAAGATCCCGCGCGCGGGGGGAGCCCCTCCCCCGTGAGGGGGAGAGACACCCGGGTGTCCCCGGCAGCACCGGCGGAGGAGGCAGACGGCACTCGGGCGAGTTGCGAAAGACGCCCTAGTCGTCCGTCTCGTCGTCCTCGAACGGCTCGTCGCTCCACCGGAACCAGGCCCGGTCCCCCTTGATGTGCAGGAGGAACTCGGGGACGGGTCCGTCCGGTGAGGACAGGGAGACATGGCGCTGGATCTCGCCGTAGGCCGCCTCCCACTCCTCCACGTGGTCGTCGACGTCGTCCAGCAGGGCGAGTTCACGGGCGAACAGCGCCTCGACGGTGTCGTACGCCGGGCCGGGGACGAATCTGCCCGACAACCACGGGAAGTCGGCGTCGTCGATCAGGATCTCCCCGACCCGCCGCTCACCGCTGGACACGCGCCAGACCTGCCCCGCGAACGCCATACGGCCTCCGTCCTCCGCCGCCGATCACGCCTGCGCCAGCATGTCACCCGGCACTGACAACGCCTTCGTCCGTTCGGGCCGCGGCCCGCCGCAGCGCGAAGTGGACGCGTTCGCGTACGACGGGGTGGCCGGCCCGCGCGAAGTGCGCGGCCATGGGGAAGTTGCCCTGGTCCGTCGCCCCGGCGATGAACTCCGCTCCCCGTTCGACGAGGAAGTGGGTGCACTCGGTCAGCAGGTCGTAGGCGTAGCCGTGCCCGCGCTGCTCCGGCACGACGCCGATGAAGCCGATGCACGGGCCCGACGGATTGTGCGCCGGGATGTGGATGCCCACGAACTCGCCCTGCGGGGTGTGCGCCACCTGCCACCACGCGCGCGGCGAGGGGCACCAGTGGAAGAAGTCGAGCTCTTCCTGGGCGGCCCGGTCGAGGCCGCCGTCCTTCTTGGCCCGCTGGGAGTGGATGTCGAGGGTGACGGAGTGGATGCGGCGCAGTGCGTCGAAGAAGACCGCGTCGTCGGGTTCCGGGCGGAAGACCAGGCGGCCGGGCCGTTCGGGGAGGCCGCAGTCGGGTGTCCAGCGGTAGATGAAGCGTTCGACCAGGAGTTCGTACCCGGCGGCCCGGGCGGCGGCGAAGCGTGCCTCGGCCGCGGCGCGCAGCTCCGGGACGTCACGCCAGCCGCTGGGCAGGCTGACTTCGACGTCGACCTGCCACGGTGCGGTGCGCAGGAGCTCGGCCCCCGCCTCCTCCTCGCCCTCCGCCACGTCGAACCAGGCGACGTGCATGGGTTCAGTGTCGTCGGGGCCGCCCCACCAGGCGGCGCGGGCGACCACGCGGTCGTCGCGCAGGGCCACGCGCTTCCAGTCGGGGCGGAAGCGGGCCAGCCGGTGCGCCTCACGGGCGCCCAGCGGGTCGGCGTGGTCGTCGAAGAGATGAACATCGCGCTCGTCGAGCGCGCGGATGACCAGATCGGTCATGGATCTTTCCTCCGGGATGCGTGCTGCGTGGAGCGCTCCCGGTCAGGTCAGACCACATCACGCCGGGCAACGGAGAGGGAGCGCTGGGATGCTGTGAGCTGCATGGCACTCGCCTCCTTCCGTCGGTCTCAGGGCGTGCGGTCACACCGTACGGAGACCATGGCCCGGGCGTCCACCGGTTTTCTGGAAGCGCCCCGCATGCGGGAGCCCGGGCGGAGGAGGAGCGTGGACGGTGTGGGAAGGATGCGCGTCCTGTCGGCCGACCGGGAACGGGAACGGCGGAGCTGGCTGCGGGGTGCGCCGCCGCCGCGTTGGGTGCGGGTGCTCCCGGTCGCGCTGGCCGTGGGGGTGTGCGTGGCCACCCTGGTCAGCCATGACCCGCTGGACATCGGCTTCCTGCTGGGAGCCATCCCTCCGCTGGCCGTTCTGTCGTACGGTCCCGTGGCGACCGCCCTCCTGGGTGCCGGTGTGATCGTGATGCTCGACGTCCCGGCGTTCCAGCTGGACCGGCCGGGCAGCACCGACCTGCTGACGGTGTCGTTCGTGGCCGTGCTGAGCGTGTTCGTGTCGTTCGTGCGCAGCCGGCGGGACGTGCAGTTGGCCACCGAGCGCACCGTCGCCGAGGCCGCGCAGCGGGCGGTGGCGCCGCCGGTGCCCGAGTGCGTGGGGCCACTGCGGTGCGCCGGGCTGTACAAGGCGGCGCAGCGCGGGACGCTCGTGGGCGGTGACTTCTTCGACGTGCGCGAGGGGCCGTACGGCGTGCGGGCCGTCATGGGGGACGTACAGGGGCACGGACTGTCGGCGGTGGCGACGGTGGCCTCGCTCCTCGGGGCGTTCCGGGAGGCGGTGCTGGACCTGCCGGACCTGGAGGCGGTCGCGGGCCGGCTCGACCGGCGGCTGGTGGTGGACTCGGCGCGGGTGCGCCACGCCGAGCTGTTCGCGACGGCCGTCCTGCTGGAGTTCTCCCCGGACGCGGGCGCGGTGCGGATGGTGGTGTGCGGGCATCCGCCGCCGCTGCTGCTGCGCGCCGGCACGGTCGAGGAGATCGAGGTGACGGCGTGGCCGCCGCTGGGTCTGGGCCTGCCCGACATCACTCCGTACGGCGGGCTGAGCGTACCGTTGCGGGCCGGTGACCGGCTGTTCCTGGCCTCCGACGGGGTGTGGGAGGCCAGGAACACCGCCGGGGTCTTCTATCCGCTCCTGGACCGGCTGGCGGGGCTCGCCGACGGTGACCCGGGCGCGACGGCCGACCGTGTCTGGGCCGACCTGCGGGAGTACAGCGAGGAGATCCGCGACGATGTCACGGTGCTCGTCCTCGCGCCGACGCCTGCGCGTCGCTGACGGCGGGCCCGTCGTCGTCCCCCTCGGCGTCGATGTGCGGAAGGATCCGGTCCAGCCATCGGGGCGTCCACCAGGCATGCGTTCCCAGCAGCGTCATCACGGCCGGCACCATGAGCAGGCGTACGACGGTGGCGTCGATGATGACGCTGACGGCGAGGCCGAGCCCGAGCATCTTGACGACGATGTTGTCGCTGATGATGAAGGCCGCGAAGACGCTCATCATGATCAGGGCGGCGCAGGTGATGACGCGGGCCGTGATCTCCAGGGCGTGGGCGACCGACGCCTTGGCGTCGCCGGTGCGCAGCCAGGCCTCGTGGACGCGGGAGAGCAGGAAGATCTCGTAGTCCATGCTCAGGCCGAAGATGATCGCGAACATCATCATCGGCACATAGCTCTCGATGGGCACCTTGCCGTTGACGCCCAGCGCGGGGCCGCCCCAGCCCCACTGGAAGACGGCCACGACGACGCCGTACGAGGCCGCGATCGACAGGACGTTGAGGACGGCGGCCTTCACGGCGACGAGCAGGCCGCGGAAGACGGCGAGGATGATCAGGAAGGCCAGGGCGACGACGACACCGATGATCAGGGGCAGCCGGCCCGCGACGATGTTGCGGAAGTCGACCTGGGCGGCGGTGGTACCGGTGACGTATCCCTTGGCGTCGGTGCCGGAGACCGCGTCGGGGAGGGTGTCGTCGACGAGTCGGTTCGTGAGGTCGGTGGTGACGGCGTTCTGCGGGGACTTGGTCGAGTAGACGGTGGCGATCAGGATGTCCCCGTCCTCGGTCGGCGTCAGCGGGGTGACCTCGGCGGCGTTCTGCGCGGAGTTCAGGGTCTGCTGGGCTTTCGAGGCGAGGGCGGATCGCTGGTCGGACGGCACGTTCGTCTGGTCGATGACGACGGTGAGCGGCCCGTTGGAGCCGGGGCCGAAGGCGTCGGTCATCAGGTCGTAGGCCCGCCGGTCGGTGAAGGACGTGGGGTCGGCGCCGTCGCCGATGTGCCCGAGCTGGATGGAGAAGAGGGGGATGGCGAGGATCGCCACGGTGACGACGCCCGCCGACAGGTAGCGCCACGGGTGGTGTTCGACGCGCTGCGCGTAGCGGTGCCAGGTGCCCTGGGGGATCTCGCCGCCGGCCTCCGTCTCGGCGACGGGGCGGCGCACGTGGTAGCGGTCGACATGTCTGCCGATGAGCCCCAGCAGGGCGGGGACCAGGGTGAGGGCCCCGGTGACGGCGGAGACCACGGTGACGGCCGCGGCGAGGCCGAGGTTGCCGATGAAGCTCACCCCGGACGTGTACAGGCCGGCCAGCGCGATGATCACCGTGGTGCCGGAGACGAGCACGGCGCGTCCGCTGGTGGCGGTGGCCTGCCCCGCGGCCCGCACCGGGTCGGCGCCGTCCATCAGGCCCTGCCGGTGACGGGTGAGCAGGAAGAGGGAGTAGTCGATACCGACGCCGAGGCCGATCATGGTGGCGAGGGTCGGCGAGACGGTGGCGAAGGTGAACGCGGCGGCGAGCAGCCCGAGGCAGGCGAGACCGGCGACGACGCTGATCAGCGCGGTCAGCAGGGGCAGTCCGGCCGCGATCACGCTGCCGAAGCCGACCAGCAGCACGATGATGGCCACGCCGAAGCCGATCAGCTCGCTGACCCGGTCGTCCGCCGCGGGCCGGGCGAGTTCGCCGAGCGGCCCTCCGTACTCGATGTCGGCCCCGGCCGCGCGCAGCGGCTGGACGGCCTGGTCGACGCCGTCGAGGTAGCCGGAGCCGAGGGTGGAGGGCTGCACGTCGAAGCGGACGGTGATGTAACCGGTCTTGCCGTCGCTGGAGACCGGGCCGACCTTCGACGGGGCCTGGGAGAGCGGGTTCTGCGCCGACAGCACATGGGGCAGTTTCTGGAGGTCGCCGACCGTCGTGGACATCTGGGAGCTCAGCGAGGACAGCGGCTTGTCGGCGTCGTTCATCACGATCTGGCTGCCGTAGCCCCCGGCCTGCGGATCGTGCTGTTCCAGCACGTCGAGGCCCTTCGTGGACTGCACGTCGGACAGCTGGAAGTTGTCGGCGTAGTTGCCGCCGTAGGTGCGGTCGAGGACCTGGAGGGCGACCAGGGCGACGAGCCAGGCGATGATCACGACGAGGAAGTGGTGGGCGCACCACTCGCCGAGCCGCCGCAGACGCCCTTTGGCGGGCTTGTCCGCTCCCCCTGTGCTGACGCGGATACGTGCCATTGGCCTCGGCCTTCTCTGCCGGGCCGGGCGCCCGACCTCCCCATTACACGTCGACCTGATCTTCTCGGCATCTCGGGTTCCGCGCGTCCGGGGGCCTCGCGGAGGTTACTCAACGGCCGGGGAAGGTACTCCTGCGAGTGACGGAGCGAACGGCTCCGGGGGCGGGGCCGCCCGCCCTCCGGATGCACGGCGCGCTGCCGCGATGAATGGTGTTAGTGGGCCCGATGGCAGTACCGGGCCGATTCAGCCCTCCGACCCGAGGAGCGGAGATCATGCCGACGTCACAGCCCGACGCGTCCCAGCCCTCCCAGGACCGCGCCACCCCGGACAAACTGCTCCACACCCGGACCGGCACCGAGGTGTCGCCGGAGGACGTGGTCCTCGCCACCGGCCGGGACATCACCCCGCGCAACCTCGAGTGGGCCCGCCGCAAGCTGGCCGAGGAGGGAACTGCCGTCATCGAGAAACTGCTGCCCTAGGAGTGCTCGTCGTGTATCCGGACGGCGGGCGGGGGCGACCGCCGGTCCGGATCACAACTGTTCTATGCCATCCGTGAGTTGACGGCTGCCTTCGCGAAGCCATTGTTCACCGCTCCGCTCTTTCGGAGAGCGCCCGCGCCCTGTCAGACTCCGGAGGGTGCCCGACTTCGACATGCTCGTCCTCGGATCCGGCCCCGGGGGTCAGAAGGCCGCCATCGCCGCGGCCAAGCTCGGCCGCCGGGTCGCCGTCGTCGACCGCCCCGACATGGTCGGCGGGGTCTCCCTCCACACCGGCACCATCCCCTCCAAGACGCTGCGTGAGGCGGTGCTCTACCTCACCGGTCTCAGCCAGCGCGATCTGTACGGGCAGAGCTACCGGCTGAAGGAGGACATCACCGTCGCCGACCTGACCGCCCGCACCCGGCACGTCGTCGGCCGGGAGATCGACGTCATCCGCAGCCAGCTCTCCCGCAACCACGTCGCCCTGTTCGCGGGCACCGGCCGCTTCGTCGACGCCCACACCGTGGCCCTGCGCGAGGACGGTGGCGATGAGCGGCTGATCACGGCCGAGCACATCGTCATCGCGACCGGGACCCGGCCGGCCCGGCCGGACAGCGTGGAGTTCGACGGGCGGACGATCCTGGACTCGGACAACGTCCTCACGGTCGAGCGGGTGCCGCGCTCCATGGTCATCGTTGGTGCCGGTGTGATCGGCATGGAGTACGCCAGCATGTTCGCCGCCCTCGGCAGCAAAGTGACGGTGGTGGAGAAGCGGGCCGGGATGCTCGACATGTGCGACGTGGAGATCGTCGAGTCGCTCAAGTACCACCTGCGGGATCTGGCGGTCACCTTCCGGTTCGGGGAGACCGTCGCCGCGGTGGAGCGGCATCCGCGGGGCGCGCTCACGGTGCTGGAGAGCGGCAAGAAGATCCCCGCGGACGCGGTGATGTACTCGGCGGGACGGCAGGGGCTCACCGACGAACTCGACCTGCACCGGGCGGGCCTGGCCGCGGACCCGCGCGGGCGGATCGCGGTCGACGAGTACTACCGGACCCAGGTGCCGCACATCTACGCCGTCGGGGACGTCATCGGTTTCCCGGCGCTGGCGGCGACGTCGATGGAGCAGGGGCGGGCGGCGGCGTACCACGCCTGTGGTGAGCCGGTCGGCCGGATGCACAACCTCCAGCCGATCGGCATCTACACCATTCCCGAGATCAGCTTCGTGGGACGGACCGAGGACCGGCTCACCGAGGACCGCGTGCCGTTCGAGGTGGGGATCGCCCGCTACCGGGAGCTCGCCCGGGGACAGATCATCGGGGACTCGCACGGCATGCTCAAGCTGCTGGTCTCCCCCGAGGACCGCACGCTGCTCGGTGTGCACTGCTTCGGTGCGGGGGCCACCGAGCTGATCCACATCGGCCAGTCGGTGATGGGATGCGGCGGTACGGTCGACTATCTGGTCGACGCGGTGTTCAACTACCCGACGCTCGCGGAGTCCTACAAGGTCGCCGCCCTGGACGCCACCAACAAGCTGCGCCAGCTCGACCACATCGGGGACTGACCGGCCGCGTACTCAGACCTCTTCCGCATCGGGATCGTCGGGGACGACGTGCACGGCAGCCTCCTCGGCGCCCGCGGCTCCGGCGTCGATGCCCACGTCGTCGGCGACCTCCTCCTTGGTCGTGTCGCCGCGCAGCCCCTCGTCCGGGGCGACAAGACGACCGGCCCGCTCGCGGCCCGCCTCGGAGTCGACAGGCTCGCCGTCGCCACCCGCGAGGTCGCCGACGCCGTCGCCGGGCGGCGGGGCAACATCGGGCTGCTCCCTGGCCAGGCGCTGGTCGAGGCTCTCGCCATCGTGCTGTTCGGCGGCCGTGGTGCCGTACTCGGCGACGCCGAGCGGCTTCTCCGGCGGGGAGTAGCCCTCGTCGAGGGTGTCGTCGTAGGTACGCTCGTCGACGGCGTCCTGAAGGTCGAGAGGCGCCGCGTCCTCCTGCTCCTCGTTGGTTCCCGTGGGCTGGTAGGCGTCGTCCGCCATCGTCGGCTCGCTGCCCATGACTGCCTCCTCTCTCTGCGGTGTCCGGTCTCGGGTTTCCCTTCGGACGCGCTCCAACCACATGCGTTGCTGTCTCGATCCACACGCTCGCCGCGTCGGCCCTGACCCCGGTCTTGCTCCGACAGCGGTCGTCTTACGCCAGTGCGTTCACGGCCGCGGCGAAGACACCTGGTAGACACGCGGCGGTGGGCATGATGAGCGGCGCGAGCGCGGACTGCTGCCGGGCCCTCACCAGGAGCTCGGTCAGAAGCCGGTGGCGGCGGGTCGCACGGTTCCAGTCGGTCTCGTAACGACCCGGCGTACCGCGCCGCACGTTGTTGACCAGGGCTTCGGCGCCGGTGAGGGCGAGGGAGATCCCCTCGCCGGTCAGCGCGTCGACATATCCGGCCGCGTCACCGACGAGCAGCACCCGTCCGTGGAAGCGGGTGCGGGCCCGCTGGCGCAGTGGTCCCGCGCCGCGCACCGCGGTTGCGGCAGCCTGGCGGGGCAGACGGGTAGCCAGCTCCGGGAGGGTCGCCAGTTGGGTGTCGAAGGGGGCCCGCCAGGAGGTCAGCAGTGCCACGCCGACGAGTGAGGGGCCGAGCGGGGTGATGTACGCCTCCCCGTGCCGTCCCCAGTGCACCTCGACGTAGGACGACCACGGAGGCACCGCGTAGTGACGGCGCAGTCCGTATCTGGGCTCCCTGCTGGATTTCACCTCCAGGCCGAGTGAACGGCGCACCGGTGAGTGCAGGCCGTCCGCGGCGACCAGCCACCGGGCACGAAGACCGGTGCCGGGCACGGTCACGCCAGTGGCGTCCTGTCGTACCTCCCCCACCCGCAGGGGCAGTACGGGCACCCCCGCCTCGATGACGGCCCGGTGCAGGGCGCCGTGCAGATCGGTGCGGCGCGCGCCGAGACCGGGACCGTCCCAGAACGCCGCCTGGACCCGGCGGGCTCCCTGGACGTAGCGAATACCGGTGATCGGCTGCCCCTGGATGCCCAGCCCGAGTGCGGTGAGGGCCCGGACGGCACCGGGCATCAGGCCCTCGCCGCACGCCTTGTCGACCGGTGCCCGGCGTGGCTCCGCCACGACGACGTCGAAGCCGGCGCGCGCGGCGTACAGAGCGGTCGCCAGGCCGGCGGGGCCGCCACCGGCGATCACCAGGTCATGTGTGCTGCTCATGCGGGTACGGCCCGGGCCAGAGCCGCGTTCTCGCAGCGGATGCGGACGGTGAGCAGCGCCGCGTTGGCCGCTGTGAACACCGCTGCGGTCAGCCACGCGCAGTGCACCAGCGGCAGGGCGGCGATTTCCACCACCACGGCCACGTAGTTGGGGTGGCGCAGGTACCGGTAGGGCCCGGCACCGACCAGACGTGCCCCGGGGACGACGATGACCCGGGTGTTCCAGTACGGCCCGAGCGTCGTGACGCACCACCAGCGCAGGGCCTGGGCGAGCGCCACGAGGGCGAGCATGGGCCAGCCCAGGGCAGGCAGGAAAGGCCGGTCGTCCAGGGCGGGTTCGAGGAGGCAGCACACGAGCAGGAGTGTGTGCAGGACCACCATGGCCGGGTAGTGACCGCGCCCGTGCTCGACACCGGCGCGGGCGAGGGTCCAGGACGCGTTGCGCCGGGCCACGACCAGTTCGGCGACGCGTTCGGCGGCGACGGCCAGGAGGAGGAGTGCGTACCAGGTCACGAGGTCACTCACCAGCGCAGCAGGACGAGTTCGGAGCAGAAGCCGGGGCCCATCGCCATCAGCAGGCCCCAGCTGCCGGGCTCGGGCGGGGTGGATTGCCGGGCGGTCTGCAGGATGTGCAGCACGGAGACGGAGGACATGTTCCCCACCGCCGCCAGTGAGCTCCACGCGGTGTCCAGGGCGTGGGCGGGAAGGCCGAGGGTGTCGGTGACGGCGGACAGCACCTTGGGGCCTCCCGGATGGCAGAGCCATGTGCTGATGTCCTCGGTGGTGAGGCCGTGGTCGGCCAGGAACGCGCGCAGGTGCCGACCGAAGTGACGGCGTACGATTCCGGGGATGCCGGCGCCGATCACGACGCGGAACCCGCTGGCTCCGATGCTCCATCCGAGGAGTTGTTCCGTGTCCGGGTACAGGTGGCTGCGCGTGGCGACCACCACGGGGCCCGTGGCGTCGGGTCCGGCGGTGACGCCGGTGCGGGCGACGAGCGCCGCCGCACCGTCACCGAACAGGGCCCCTGCCACGAGATTGGCCTGGGAGGCGTCGCGCTGCTGGAGGGTCAGTGAGCACAGTTCGACGGCCAGCAGCATGGCGGTCTCGCCGGGGTGCCCGCGCAGGTAGTCGTGCAGACGGGCCAGACCGGCCGCGCCCCCCACACAGCCCAGGCCGAACACCGGAACCCTCTTCACGTCGGGCCGCAGGCCCACGCGCCGCGCCAGCCGGGCATCGAGCGACGGGGCGGCGATGCCGGTGATGGAGGTGCACACCAAAAGGTCGACATCGGCCGGTCGGAGTCCCGCTTCCTTCAGCGCGCCGGTGACGGCCTCGGCGCCCAGCTCGAGTCCGACCGCCATCCAGGCGTCGTTGGCCTGCCCGAAGTCGCCGAGACCGGCGTACCGTTCGATCGGCAGGGCGAGATGACGGGCGCGCACACCTGCGGACGCGTGCAGATGCCGCAGCACGGCGCGGTCGGCCCCCGGAGGCAGGCACAGATCACCGATCGGCTCGGTGAGATCGTCCTGTGCGTAACGGTGCGGTGGCAGCGCGATGCGCACTGCCGCGATCGTGGCTCCCGTGGGGGGTGCGGCCGTCCGGCACGGCGTGACGGGTGGGGCATGGGCGTCGTCGACGGTCATGGGGACACGCATACCGATAGTGCCTTCCTCGCCTCATTTGCCCAATTATCTTTACTTTGTGTCTCTACACCCTTCAGATGTCCTTCCGCGTACGACACACCGCATCCCGGTGCTGCTGCGCTCCTGCCACCTGGAACCGGCGGTCGCCGTGACGGTGTTCGCGACCTTGCTGGCCGTGGCGGCGGGCCGTGGGGCGGCGGGTTCGGCGGCGGTGGCCGCGGCCGTGCTGACGGGCCAGCTGTCGGTGGGCTGGTGCAACGACGCGGCCGACGTCCGGCGCGACACTGCCTGCGGGCGCCGCGACAAGCCGGTGGCCACGGGTGAACTCGCTCCCCTGGCCGCGGCTGTCGCAGCCGGGACGGCTCTGGGGCTGTGCGTGCCGCTGTCGCTGCTGAGCGGCGCCGGCGCCGGAGCGGCACATCTGGGCATGGTGGCCACGGGCTGGAGCTACAACCTGCTGTTCAAGCACACGGCGTTCTCCCCGCTGCCCTACGCCGTAGCCTTCGGCTCGCTGCCGGCCTTCATCACCCTCGGCCTGCCGTCACCGTCCTGGCCCGCCTGGTGGGCGACGACGACCGGGGCGTTGCTGGGTGTGGGAGCGCACGTGGTCAACGTGCTGCCCGACATCGACGACGATCTCGCGACAGGTGTGCGTGGGCTGCCGCAGCGGCTGGGCCGCACAACCTGCCGGTGGCTGGCCCCGTTCCTGATGCTGGCGGCCGTGGGCGTGCTCGTCACCGGCCCACCGGGAGCGGTAGGGGGCTGGGACCTGGGACTGGCGGTGGCGGCCGGCGCCGTCGCGGTCGCGGGCACGGCCACGCCGTCGGACGTGCGGAGTCGGTGGCCGTTCCGGGCGGCGATCGTCGTGGCGGGCATCGCCGTCGCACAACTCCTGCTCCGGGCCTCCGACATGGCCTGACCCCCCAGCCGCTTGCGCAGCCGCGCGTCTCGGCCCTGCAGCGGACGAGGAGAGCGTCGTCATCCGGGCGCGGGAGCGGTCCGTCGGCCTGTACGGCATGAGCGGGTGCTGTCCGCCCTCGCCCGTTGCGGCCGGGCCCCACGGCCGGCGGTACAGCGTGACGGTTCAGGCTGCGGAGGCACAGGGTCGTCTGCCCCGGTTCTCCCCCGCCGGGAAACCGCCCGGAAGCTGGGGCCGGCAGCCGGAGACTCGCCCACTCCTCCCGGGTGAACCGGACGTCGAGGCCGCAGGGGAGATCGAGGGCGTCGGTGGCGCAGAGCGTCTTGCCGCCGTCGACCACGCCCAGGTTCCCCGGAGCATGTAGCTGTGCACGTCGTCGGTGACGTAGGGCCGGGTGAGACGGCGGGTACCGGCCTCGTAGTCGTACTTGACGTAGGCCTCATTCACGGCGGGCGCGGCCGCCTGCTTGACCGTACCGTCGAGGTTCCAGCCCGTGGACAAGGACAGGGTGCTGGGGAACGCCCGCGGTGACCAGCGGGTCGCCAGTGGGCACTTCCCAGCGTCTCACTCGACGCCGTCCAGCCGGAAACCGGCCTCCACCAGCACCGCCGCCGCCACGCCGCGTCCGATCCCGGCGAGGCCCAGCAGCAGGTCGTCACAGTCGATCCGCGCGGAGCCGCGCTGCTCGGCGCGGTCCTCAGCGAGGGCGATGGCCTTGCGGGAGTACGGCGTCCAGGCGATGCGCTCGGCGGCCTGCGAAGCCCCGAGGCCCAGCCGGGCGCCGACGCCGCGATGGACGTCGTCCGGGCAGACACCGCCGGCCTCCAGGAGCCGGGTGGCGCTGTTGCCCTGTGCGGTCAGGCCCCACAACAGGTGCTCTGTGCCGATGTAGTTGTTCCGGTGAGCGACGGCGGCCTGCTTGACGTGGACCATGGCGTCACGGAGGTCGTCGGTCATCGTGTCCGGGCCGTAGCGCTTGTGCGGCGCGTGGAAGCGCTGCTGCACCGCCTGCCGGGTCACGCCCAGGGCGGCTCCGATGTCCGTCCACGAGGCACCGTGCATCCGGCAGTGTTCGACGTAGTCCTCGACCAGGTCGTCGGCCAGGGACTGGAGTTGCCCGGCGAGTCCGGCGGCGGTCGTCAACAGTGCCAGCCAGTCGGGCTGTTCCTGGACGCCGGGGCGGTGGGCGGTGTCGCAGGTGCGGTCCACTTCGGCGATGAGGTCGTCCAGATCAGGTAAGGGCATGAGGCAAGTACGCCTTGACAGTTCGGAATTGTCAAGGCGAACTTGCCTCGATGACAACCCGGTTACAGCGTCGCGTTCGGGCCGTCCGTCGCCTTCGCCCCGAGGGTCATGGGTGCGCCCTCGACCTTCTCGAAGTGCGTGAGCTCGACCTGGTACAGCTTCACCATGTCAGCAACGCCGGGCGGTGGACCGACTTACCACCTGCGGCGGGCAGCCGTGAAACGCCGGACGGGATCACTCGACGGCATTCGGCCTCCGGTGCGGGGGCTGTTCGGGAGCCTGGCGCTCCGGCGGGGCGGGGATGGTGCGGACGGCCGGGCCGTCGCCGTTCAGGGCCACCTCCTCACCGTGGTGACGGATCGTCAGCGGTGGTCCGGACAACAGGGTGTACGTCGCCTTGTCCGGCCCTATCTCCACGCGCAGCCGTCGGCCGAGGAGCTGGAGGGAGAAGGCGAGGCGGCTGAACCTCTCGGGCAGGCGTGGGGCGAAGCGCAGGGAGTCGCCCTCGCGCCGCGTTCCGCCGAACCCCGCGACCAACGCCATCCAGGTGCCTGCCAGGGACGCGATGTGCAGCCCGTCACGGGTGTTGTGCTCCAGGTCGCCCAGGTCCATCAGGGCCGCCTCGGCCGTGTAGTCGTAGGCGAGCCGCAGATGGCCGGCCTGCGCGGCGACGACGGCCTGGACGCAGGCGGACAGCGAGGAGTCCCGCACGGTCAGCGGCTCGTAGTAGGCGAAGTTGCGGGCCACCTGGTCGTCGTCGAAGTGGCTTGTGCAGGTGTACATCGCCAGCACGAGGTCGACCTGTTTGACGACCTGCTTGCGGTAGATGTCGAAGTACGGGAAGTGCAGCATCAGCGGGTACTGGTCGGGGCGGGTGCCCGCGAAGTCCCAGCGCTGGTAGCGGGTGAACCCGGCGTGCTGTTCGTGGACGCCGAGTTCGTCGTTGTAGGGGATGAACACCGCCTCGGCGGCGTCCCGCCAGGCCGCGCTCTCCTCCGCGTCGACGCCGAGCCCGGCCGCCTGCTTCGGATGGCGTTCGACGACCTCGGCGGCGGCCAGCAGGTTCGCCCGGGCCATCAGGTTGGTGTACGTGTTGTCGTCGGCGATCGCGCTGTACTCGTCGGGTCCGGTCACGCCGTCGATGTGGAAGTCGCCGTGCGCGTCGTGGTGGCCGAGCGAGCGCCACAGCCGGGCCGTCTCCACCAGCAGTTCCACGCCGGTTTCGCGTTCGAAGTCGGTGTCCCCGGTCGCGGCGACGTAGCGCACCACGGCGTCCGCGATGTCGGCGTTGACGTGGAAGGCCGCCGTGCCGGCCGGCCAGTACGCGGACCCTTCCGACCCCTCGATGGTGCGCCAGGGGAACGCGGCGCCGCGCAGGCCGAGTTGGGTGGCGCGTTCCCGGGCCGCGGGCAGGGTGCTCTGGCGCCAGCGCAGTGCCTCGGCCACCGCGTCGGGAGCGGTGTAGGTCAGCAGGGGCAGCACGAAGGTCTCGGTGTCCCAGAAGGCGTGCCCGTCGTAACCGGAACCGGTCAACCCCTTGGCGGGGATGGCCCGTTGCTCGGCGCGGGCGCCGGCCTGCAGGACGTGGAAGAGGGCGAAGCGGACGGCCTGCTGGATCTCCTCGTCACCGTCGACCTCGACGTCGGCGCGCGCCCAGAAGTCGTCGAGGTACGCGCGCTGTTCATCCATCAGGCCCGACCAGCCGCTGTGCCCGGCCGCCGCCAGCGCCGCCTCGACCTGGTCACTCATCGCGGGCCGGGAGCGGGCGCCGGACCAGCCGTGGGCGACCAGCTTCTCCACACGCAGCCGCTCGCCCGGCTCGAGCACGGAGGTGACCGTCATCCGGGCCACGTCCACGTTGCTCTCGCTGCTCGTGGAGGTGCCGTCGGGGCCGGTGACGACGTGGTCGGCGGCCACGGCCACGCGCAGGCCGCTGCGTTTGGTGCGGTGCACGAGGCGCAGCCGCTGTCCCGAGGTGTAGTCCTCCTCGGGTTCCAGCGGCGACTTCAGTGCCCGGGCGGCGCGCGGGTCGCCGTTGGGCTCGGGCAGGCTCTCGTTGGCGACGAGTTCGGACTGGATCACCACGCGGGTGCGGCTGTCGACGGGCTCCACCTCGTAGGCGACGGCGGCGATGGCCCGCTGGGTGAGGGAGACCAGGCGTGTCGAGCGGACCCGTACCGTCGTCCCTGCCGGGGACGTCCACTCACAGGTCCGCTCCAGGACACCCCGGCGCAGGTCCAGGGTGCGTTCGTGGGTGACGAGCCGCCCGTAGCGCAGGTCGAAGGGCTCGTCGTCGACCAGGAGGCGCAGCACCTTGCCGTTGGTGACGTTGATGACGGTCTGCCCGGACTCCGGGTAGCCGTAGCCCGCCTCGGCGTACGGCAGCGGGTGCAGTTCGTACACGCCGTTGAGGTAGGTGCCGGGCAGGCCGTGCGGTTCTCCCTCGTCGAGGTTGCCGCGCCAGCCGACATGCCCGTTGGACAGCGCGAACACGGACTCGCTCTGGGCCAGTACGTCGAGGTTGAGGTCCGTCTCCCGCACGGTCCACGGCTCGACGGCGTACGAGCGCTGACTGATCACGCCTTCCCTCCCAGTTCGGCGAGGTCCTTCACGACCACGTCCGCGCCGTGCCGGTACAGGGCGTCCGTCTGACCGACGCGGTCCACGCCCACGACGTACCCGAAGCGGCCCGCTCGACCGGCGTCCATGCCGGCCAGCGCGTCCTCGAAGACGGCCGCCCTGGAGGGTTCCACGCCGAGGTCGCGGGCCGCGGCAAGGAAGGTGTCGGGGTGCGGCTTGCCCGGCAGTTTCCGCTCGGCGGCCACCACGCCGTCGATCCGTACGTCGAAGAGGTGCTCGGCGTCGATGGAGCGCAGCACGTCCCGGGTGTTGGCGCTGGAGGAGACGATCGCGGTGCTCAGGCCCTGCGCGCGGACCGCCTCGATGTAGCGCAGGGTGCCCTCGTAGGCCTCGACGCCCTGGGTGCGGATCTTCTCCAGGAGCAGCTCGTTCTTGCGGTTGCCGAGGCCGTGGATCGTGGCGGCGTCCGGCGGGTCGTCGGGATCGCCTTCGGGTAGTTCGATGCCGCGCGAGGCGAGGAAGGTGCGCACTCCGTCGGCGCGTGGGCGGCCGTCGACGTACTCGTCGTAGTCGGCGCCCGAGTCGAAGGGCCGGGCGTTCTCGCCCTCGTGCTCACGCAGGAAGGCGTCGAACATCTCCTTCCAGGCGGCCGCGTGGACGACGGCCGTCTTCGTGACGACCCCGTCCAGGTCGAAGAGGCAGCTCACGATTGCTTCGGGAAGACCGAGATCCGTCATACAGGACACGGTTCCCCGCAAGACGGCGTCCACGGGGTGGCGCACGCCACAGGGACGTTTTTCGGCTCGCACCGGTGACACACTCTGCGGTGTGCCCCTGACATTCGACGACCTGCTCCTGCGGGCCCGCGCCCTCGTCCCCGAGGGGCGGCGGGCGTTGCTCGGCATCACCGGCAGCCCGGGCGCGGGCAAGACGACGCTCGCCGAGCGCCTGGTCCGGGAGCTGAACGGACCGGGTGAGCCGTGGGTCGCGCACGTCCCCATGGACGGCTTCCACCTCGCCGACGTCGAACTGGACCGGCTCGGCCGCCGTGACCGCAAGGGCGCGCCCGACACGTTCGACGCGGCGGGTTACGCGGCGCTGCTGGGGCGCCTGCGCGAGGAGAGGGACGGCGAGGAGATCGTCTACGCGCCCGGTTTCGAGCGGGTCCTGGAGCAGCCGATCGCCGGGGCGGTCCCGGTGCCGTCGACGGCCCGGCTGGTGGTGACGGAGGGCAACTACCTGCTGCTGGAGACGGGCGCGTGGGCGCGAGTGCGGCGGCAGTTGGACGAGGTGTGGTTCTGCGAGACGGACGAGGACGAGCGCATCCGCCGACTCGTCGCCCGCCACGAGGAGTTCGGCAAGGGCCACGAGGAGGCCGTCGCCTGGGTGCTGGGCACGGACCAGCGCAACGCGGACCTGGTGGCATCGACCAGGGAGCGGGCGGACCTGGTGGTGCGGGCCCTCAGTCCAGTGGGTCGTGGCCCCAGTTCATGAGGGAGTAGCGCCATGGCGTGTCGGTGACGTCGCCCGCCGGGCGCTGCTTGAGGTGTCGGTGGACGTAGCCGACCACTCTGCGCATGTGCGCGACGTCGTCGTCGCTGAGGTCGGCCTTCCTGGTGCGGAGCAGTTCGACGATCCGCCGTCCGGAGGCGTGTCCCACGCTCTCCGCGTCCGCACCGCCCTTGCTCTGGCCGACGCGCCGGGACTCGTCCGTCTCCAGCCACTTCTCCAGCCTGCCCGGCGTCATGTTGACGGCCTCGGCGAAGGCGCGCAGTGTCGCGCTCCGGTCGTTCCCGTCGCCCTTGCCCGCCATCAGGAACCGTCGTCCTTCTTGCGGAGGGCACCGGGCTTGTGGACCGCGGAGCGGCCCGTCCTGTCGCTCTCCACCTCGTACTGCGGCTCGTCGGCCGAGGCGTCCACGGTCCTGCCGGCGGCCTCGGTGCGCTCTGTGATCTTCTTCCTGACCTTCCCGGTGACGCTCTGTCCGTGGCTCTTCCAGGTGACCTTGTCCCCCTTGTGCAGCTTCTTCTTGGTCACGGGGTTCTCCCGGGCTCAGGGCGCGTTGTTCCTTGCGACCAGCGTCGGGTCACCGCAAGTGAAGGCCATTACATCCAATGCCGGTCGGTGACGGTCGGGCGACGAGGACCGGGTCGGGGTCACGCGCCAGGTGCGGGACGGTGGGCGCGCAGTGCGACGGTCAGTGTGTGCGGGCCCTGTCCACCGATGTAGACGCGGTTACCGGTCGTCGCGTCGGTGCCGCCCACCACGGTGTAGTCCTGACCCGGGTCGTACCGCAGTACGTCGCCCCGGTCCGGCCCGGCGAGCGGTTCGCCTGCCTCGACGCCGGCCTCGACCCGGATCTCGTCGTCGCCGACCCGGTAGGTCATCGGCCCGGTCGTCAGGCACCAGCGTCCGTCGCCGATCGGTACGGCGCCCTCCGGCACGCCGCCCGGCCGGAAGGTCAGTTCGAGCGCCCAGGGCACCCGCGGTCCGCTGATGTCGATCCGCAGGTCGGCACCGTCCTCCCGCAGGTCCACCTCGACGCGCGTCGTGTGCGAGACCTCGTCCCGAGGCCGGTCCGGGAAGGCCATGGCGGCCGAGAAGCGTCCCTCGTCCGCCATCCGGTAGACGCCGTCGTCGCGTCGCCGGTCCGGCGGGAGCGGCTGGTAGTAGGCGGCCGTGAGGGTTTCGGTGAGCCGGTACCGGCTGTCGGCGAGCCGCTGCGTGTCGGCGGCGCGGAAGGGGCCCAGGTCGAAGAACCCCCGCGAGAGACGGACCGCGTCGAGGACGGCGTCGCCGGCGAACAACCGCAGGAAGGTGGGGTTGCAGGCGAGGCCCGAGCGGATGCGCCGGTGCTCGGGCACGTCGGAACCGCCGTACACCACCGTGTGCGCGGTGGCCGAGGCGCGTGCGGCGAGGCGCGCGGTGGTGATGTACCGGTCGCGCGGAAGTGTCTTCGGGGCCGGTGCCGGCAGGACGCGGCACAGGTCCGGGGTGAGGAGGGTCTCGGCGAGCAGGTCGGGGTCGTCGATGCCGCCGGCGGCCGCCAGCCGCGCCGCCCGGCTGAAGTCGCCCCGGCCGGTGCGGATCGCGAGCAGCCGGTAGTGCGGCAGGTAGGGGGCCAGCGGGAACGGGTGGTTCTGGTCCTGCCGTCGCGAGTGGAGGGTCTCCACCGTGCCGTCCGGCCTGATGAGGTCCAGGGTGGTGGTGAGATTGCGTTCGACGGCGTCCAGCAGGTCGGCACGGCCGAGGACGCCGGCCAGCAGCAGCAGCGAGGGGTTGGACACGTGGGCCGCGTAGTTGGCGCTGCGTTCCGAGTACAGGCCCTCCGCGTCGATGTCGACGCCCTCGGAGAGCCACTCCTCGACGCGGTCGAGCAGCCGGTCGTCGGGGAACGACCGGTGCAGCCGGGCCAGCGCCGAGCACAGCTCCCAGCGGTGGTTCGGGGTGTGCACCCCACCGGTCAGGAGACTGCCGGAGGCGGCACGGGCGATCTCGGCGAGCGCGGCCGTGACGTCGCGCAGTTCCGGCCCCGCGCCGGCGGCGAGGACGTGCGCGTCGCACACGTCGTTGACGGTGAACGCGGAGTCCGGAGGTGACTGCACGTTGTCGCCGCCGGCGAACAGGCCCGTGGTGGTCTGCGCGGCCCGCAGGGCGCGGAGGTGGGTCATCATGGCGGCGATGGCCTGATCGCTGCCGTGCAGTGCCGAGTCCGGGGAGCGGTATGCCGCGATCAGGGTCTTCACCCTGCGCGCCAGACCACGGTGCGGCACATCGGCGGGTTCCTCGTCGGGGCCGGCCGCGAGCGGAGCGGCCAGTCGGTCGGCGGCGCGGGCCGCCGCGCGGACGAACTCGTGGTCGAGCGGGGTCGGCAAGGTCAGTCCTTCAGTCCGGCGTTGATGTCGGCGCCCATGACGTAGCGCTGGAAGACCAGGAAGACGGCGATCAGCGGGATCATGGAGATGACCGACGCGCCGAGCAGGACCGACCAGTTGATGTTCTGCGCGCCGACGATGCTCTGGATGCCGATCTGCACGGTGAACTTGTTGGGGTCGTTGAGCATCAGCAGCGGCCAGATGTAGTCGTTCCACCGCCACTGGAACGACAGGATCGCGAGGGTCAGCATGATGGGCCGGGAGAGCGGCACCATGATCCGCGCGAAGATCGCCAGTTCGCGGGCGCCGTCGATACGCGCGGCTTCCACGAGCTCGTCGGGCACCGTCAGGAAGAACTGGCGGAACATGAAGCATCCGGTCGCGGTGAGCACGGCCGGGAGGATGATGCCGGCGAAGGAGTTGTAGAGGCCGAGGTTGCGGACCACCAGGAACTCCGGGGCGAGCATGACCTCGCCCGGCAGCATCGTCGTGGCCAGGATGCACAGGAAGAAGGCCTTGAGCCACTTGTTGTCGTACTTGGCCAGCGCGTACCCGGTGCAGCAGCTGACTCCCACCGTGAGGATCGTCGTGATCACGCACACGATGGCGGTGTTGATGAAGTACTGGGAGAAGTTGGCGCTGTCCCACGCGGCCTCGAAGCCCGACAGGGTGGGGTTGTGCGGGACCAGTGTCAGCGGATAGGAGAACAGGTCGCTGGCCGGCTTGAAGGCACTGAGGATGAACCACAGCACCGGGAACCCGTAGAGGAACGCCAGGATCCACAGCAGTGTCGTCGCGGGCACCGCCCGCCGGATCCCACCGCGGGCCGCACTGCGGGGGCCCTGCTTGGAAACGGGCTGTTTGGCGTCGGCGTCGAGCGGGCGTGGCATGTCTGTGGTAGTCATCGGTTCTCCACCCGCCGGTTGACGATCAGCTGGATGATCGCGACGGCCATCAGGATGAGCATGAGCACGAAGGACGCGGCGCTCGCGTAGCCGATCTGGCCCCGCTTGAAGCCGGTCTCGTAGATGTACTGGACGAGCAGGTTGTTCGACGATCCGGGTCCGCCGTTGTTGAGGGCGACGAACACCGGGTATTCCTTCATCGCGTTGATCGTGTTGAGCAGGATGACGATGAACGAGGTGGGCGCGATGCTCGGCAGCGTGATGCTGATGAACTGGCGCCACGGTCCGGCGCCGTCGAGCGAGGCCGCCTCGTAGTACGACACCGGTACGTTCTTGATCGCCGCTATGAACAGCAGCATCGTGAAGCCCGTCCACATCCAGGACGCCGCCATGACCACGACGAGCAGTGACAGGTCCGCGTTCGACTGCCACGGAACGGCGCCGCCGCCGAGCTTCTCGATGACGTAGTTGACCAGTCCGAAGTTCTCACCGAACATCCACCGCCACAGGACGCCCACGACGATGGGCGACAGCAGCCACGGGATGAAGAAGATGACGCGGGCGAGCGACGAACCCTTGGCGTGCTTGCTCACCACCAGGTTGGCGGCGAGCAGCGACAGCGCGAAGTTCAGCGGGACGAACAGGACGGTGTAGAGCAGGGTCCTTGTCAGCGCGTCGTAGAACGTGGAGTCCCCGAACAGGTTGTGGTAGTTGTCCAGTCCGACCCACTGGAACACCCCAACGCCCGTGTAGTTCGTGAAGGAGTAGACAAGCCCGATCACCGCAGGCCAGACGAAGAACAGCGCGAAGAGCACGACATTGGCCGCGATGAGGACGAGCGGCGCAAAGGTGTACTTACTGCGTTTCCTGGGCGGGCTCGCGGACACGGCCGAGGCGTGTGTGGTCATCTTCCTGACTCCGTGCTGGTGGAAGGGGGTTGCGGTGGGCTCACGCCATGAGCCCGGCATCACGGGGCGCGTCCAGGGCCGGGCGGCGATGTCTCTCCGCCGCCCGGCCCCGCGGCCTACGATCCGCCGCCGACCTGCTGGTTGTAGCCGGCCACGATGTTCTCCAGGGCCTTGTCGGCCGACTGCTGGCCGTTGATCGCCTTGCCCAGCTCCGTCTTGGTCGGGTCCTCGGTGATGCTCTTGCCCTTCAGGACCCACTGCGTCTGGGCGTTGTTGAAGTAGCCGGAGATCGGTGCGTAGAGGGGGATCTCCTCGTTGTACAGCTTGAACGCCGCCTGCGCCGCCTCGGAGGTGAAGGGGTACTTCGGGTTCAGGCCGTTCTCCACCGGCAGGAACCCGGAGGCCTCGCACAGCGTCCGGTAGTGGTCCGGCTCGTAGACCCAGGACAGGAACTTCTGCGCGGCGGTGGCCGCGTCACCGTTGTTGTTGAAGCCGACCATCATGCCGCCGGCGTTGACGTCACTGGCCTGCACCGGCTCGGCGGGAGTCGGGACGCTCGCCCAGTCGAACTTCTTGATGCTGTCGGCGAAGGCGGCGACCTGCCACACGCCGGACCAGTAGGCGACCACGTCACCGCTCTGGAACATGGCGGACGGGTCGGCGCCGCTGGTCCACACCGACTTCGGCATGGTCTTGTTGTCGTTCCACCCGACGAAGGTGTTCACGGCCTTCTTGGTCGCGTCGTCCGCCGAGAACTTGCCGGAGGAGTCGGCGTGGACGTACTTGCCGCCCATCTCGTACACCATGGCGCGCAGCCGGGACGGCGACTGGTCGAAGGTGAGGGAGTACTTGGCGCCGGTCTTCTCGCGGACCTTGTTCGCCGCCTTGATGAAGTCGGTCCAGGTCCAGGTCTTGTCGGGCGAGGTCGGGAAGGGGACCTTGGCCTTCTCGAACAGCGACTTGTTGATGAACAGGCCGGACGCGGTGACGTCCGAGGGGATGGACAGCACCTTCCCCGAAGAATCCTTCGCCAGGAAGTTGGCGTTGATGTTGTAGCTCTTGTTCTTGGCGATGGAGCTGAGGTCGATCAGCTTGCTCGACCAGATCGGGTCCAGCGCCGGCACGGCGGCCACGTCGGGCAGGGAGTTGGCCTGCGCGGCGTTGTGCAGCTTCGTCGTGTAGCCCTCGTAGGGGATGTTGACGAGCTTGACGGAGACGCCGGCTTCCTTCTTGTACTGCGCCACCAGCTTCTTCCAGCCCGCGTCCTGCCCCGGAACCGTGGAGATCCAGAACGTCAGCGACTTGGAGGTCCCGCCCGAGTCGGACCCCGACCCGCAGGCGGAGAGCAGGAGGGCACCTGCCGTAGCCACGGCAGCAAGGGGAACCACGCGGCGTATGCCGCCGCGGCCGAGTCGGCGGGAGCGCCGCACACCCACAGTGGTCATCTTCGATCCCTTTTCGTCGGTTGGGGACGGAGCACGGCGCCGACGGAGGCGGCACGGGTGCATTGTGCAGGAAGGTTTCGCTTTCCGAGGGCGCGGCCTCGCCCGGCCGCGTCATCCTGACAGGCGAGGGTCCCCGGCCGCTGTGGCCGTCGCCGCACAAGCACGCCCTGGTGCGGTTGCCGTACGTCGAGTACGGGCGGGACGCTCGCCCAAGCCGACGTCCCGGCCGACTTAGAAAGCGCTTGTCCGGACATTGGCAGACCGAGTCCGAAACCGTCAATCCTTCGTCCGCGCCGCATCGGTCACGGTTTGGACTCCTCGGGCGACAGCGAGGCGGGCGGCGCCCACGACGGTGCCGAGATCGCCGACCTGGCTGCTGACCACCTCGGTGGGCCAGCTGAGCCGCTCCAGCTCGGCCCGCACACCGGGCAGGAGCTGCGGAAACGCGCCGGTGCTGCCGCCCAGCACAAGCAGTCCCGGGTCCAGTACCGCGGTCACGGCGGCGGCCAGCCGGCCCACGTCCACGGCGTGCCGGTCGACGACCGCGCGGGCCGTGGCGCTGCCCTCTGCGGCGAGGGCGAAGAGCCGTTCGGCGGTGCGGGGGCAGGAGCCGTCGGCATCCGGCCATGCCTCGGCCGCCCTGCGCAGCAGGGAACGGGCCCCGATGTACTCCTCCAGCGCCTCGTGGCGGGGCTCGAGGTCGTCGTCCCAGGGGTAGGGCAGCCGGGCGACCTCCCCCGCGGCGCCGTTGGCTCCGGCCAGGACGTGTCCGCCCACCACGATGCCGAGACCGATACCGACGCCGATCCGCAGGTAGCCGAAGGTGTGCCGGCCGCGGGCGGCGCCCTCGTGCAGTTCCGCGAGGGCGGCGCAGTTGACGTTGTTCTCCAGGTGGACGGGCACTCCGGGCGGCAGCGCGACGGCCACCGCGTCGAAGACGGGCCGCGCCTTGGCGGTCGCCGGGCGCACGGCGCCCTCCTCGGCCCGCGCGGTGACGTCACCGACAGCCACGACGATGGTGCGCAGGGGGGCGTCGGCGGGCAGCGCGAGGAGCGCCTCGCGCACCACGTCGGCAGCGTCGGCACGCGGCCCGGTGGCCTCGGCCAGCAGGGTGCCGTCCAGGGCACAGGCACGGACCCGGGTGAGGGCGGGGCCGAGGTCGACGGCGAGCACGGCGCCCGCGGCCGGGCCGAGGCGGTAGACGGCGGCGCTGCGGCCCGTGCCGCTGGAGGCGGTGCCGGAGTGGGCGGCGAGGTGGACGCCCTCCAGCTCCGCGACGGCGGAGGAGACCGTCGGCTTGGACAGGCGCGCGAGGCTCGCCAGCTGCGGCCGGGTCGCGGTGCCCGCCTGGGCCAGCACGGCGAATACGGCGCTCGCGCTCTCGGTCAGACGGGGGGCTCTCGCCATGTCGTGTTCCACAGTTCCCCCAGGTCACAGGCCGCTCTCCGGAACCGAGCGGCTCGGTGGGAGGCGGCGATGGGTTGCTCCGGCGCCCGGTGCGCCCGACCCGGACCGAAGGCCCGGACAGCCGAGGGCGTGACGCCTATTGACACGCACTGTACTTCGTTAGTTAACTTCCTAACGAACGTCACGGTACTCGCCTGCCGTGATCCGTCAGAAGCCCGTCCCGGGGCTTCCCTAGTTCATCAACTACCCTGCCTCCAGGCACGGTTCGCCCGCCGTCGCAGCACACAGCGCATCGACGAAAGAGGTTCCGTGCAGGACACCGCACCCCTGGTGGTCGGCATCGACGTGGGCGGCACCAAGACCCAGCTCCGCGCGTTCGCGGGCGACACTCTCGTGGCCGATCACGTCCGTTCCAGCAGTGGCTGGCGGCCGCACGACCCCGTGGCCGCCGCCGGCTGGCTGGCGGCGCTGGCCGCCGACGCGCTTCCCGCGGGCACCCGCCCGTCCGCGCTCGCCGTCGGCGGACACGCCTGTGAGACCCCGCGCCAGTGCGCGCAGATCCGTACCGCCCTCCGAGCGCACTTCGACGCGCCCGCACTGGTCGTGGGCGACGCCGAACTGCTCGTGCCCGCCGCCGGACTGGACAAGGGCGTCGGCCTGGTCGCCGGCACCGGCTCCGTCGCCGTGGGACGGCTGCCCGACGGCGCCCCCGTCCAGGTGGGCGGCTGGGGCGCGGTGCTCGGCGACGAGGGCGGCGCGGCCGGTCTCGTACGGGAGGCGGCCCGCGCGGTATGGGCGGCACACGACCGGGGCGAGGAACCCGATGAGCTGGCGCTCGCCCTGGCGGCCTCCCTCGGTGTGTCCGAGGTACCGGCGCTCGGCGCGGCCCTGGAGAGCGCCACGGACGTCTCCGCCGAGTGGGGCCGGCACGCTCCCGCCGTCTTCGCGGCCGCCGAGGCGGGCTCATCGCTCGCCCGCACCGTGATCGCGGAGGCCGGCCGCTCCCTCGCCGCGCTCGTCGCCCGCCTCGCCGCACGCGGGGTGCCCGTCGACGACGTGGTGGTCGCGGGCGGCACGGTGCTGTCCCAGTCCACGCTGTACGACGCCTTCACCGCCGCCCTCGCCGAACGGGTCCCCTCGTCCCGGGCCAGGCCCCTGCGGGTGCCCCCCGTGGAGGGCGCGGTGGCGCTGGCGCGGTCACTGCTGTGACCGGCGAGCGGGACCTGGCCCCCTGGGGGCCGTGGGCCCTCGTTCACCCGCGGGACACGTCCCCGCCGCCGAACCCTCGCCGATGGGACACAACTCGGCCGTAGATCTTCGCTCGTACGCACCATCTGACGCACGGGTCACTCAACTCCCCGTCGTATCAGGCACGATCGCACGACCTTCCCCCGGCCGCAGGGCCGCAGAACTGAAGAGAGGCACCCCCATGCCGTCATCCGCCGGGCACCACTCCCCCTCCCTGAACCGGAGGGGTTTCCTCAGAGCCTCCCTGGGCGGCTCGGCCGCGCTCGTCGCCGCGCCGACGTTCGTCGGGTGGCTGGGCGCGGCGGACGCCAAGGCCGCCACCGCGCCCGCCGCGTTCGTCGACGACTACAAGACCAACGTCATGGCGAACCTGACGCCCGAGACCAACGCCGTGGTGCGCGTCCTCGGCGGCATGGCCGAGGTGTGGAAGACCGGTGCCGCCTGGAACACCGGCACGCCGCTGCGCCCCGAGGTGCTGCGCGCCAACATGCGCTACTGCGCCCGGATCACCGCCGGGCGCACCGAGGCGCAGGCGCGGGAGGCGTTCGTCTACGACCGGCAGCACCAGAGCTACGCGATGATCGCCGGCCTGGGCCCGCTGTCCGACCTGTACAAGGCGGGCGCCAGAGCGGTCACGTCGATCATCAGCGCCCCGGAGACGACGCCCCCGACCAAGATCGACGACTCCGTGCCGGCCGACGCGCCCGCGGGTTCCGCGCTGGGCGCCGGTTCGTACACCTCGGACCTCGGCCTCGTGGCCAAGCTCGTCGACACCGTGCGCGGCCCGTTCGCCTCGGGCAACCCCGGCAAGTACGCCTTCCAGTACCCGCGCCCGTGGCGCATGAACGAGGACAGTGAGGTCGTCGACACGGGCCGCACGGACGCGCTCGGCTACCCGGTGTACGACTCGAAGGTGGTCGTCGTGCCGCAGCTGCTGCGTCAGCGCAGCACCTCCCCCGTCGACGACGGCGGCTTCCCCAGCGGCCACACCAACGCCTTCCACCTGGCGTCGCTGGCGTACGCGTACGCCGTGCCCGAGCGCTTCCAGGAGCTGGTGACGCGGGCGTTCGAGCTCAGCCACACGCGGATCATGTCGGGCATGCACTCGACCGTCGACGTCATGGGCGGCCGCATCATGGCCACCGCCCTGGCCGCCGCCACGCTCGCCGACCCGGCCAACGCCGACCTGAAGAAGGCGGCGCGCGCGCAGGCGCTCGCGTACTTCCAGGAGAAGACGGGCACCACCGCCGACACCCTGTACGCCTACGCGCACTCGGCGGGCCCCGCCACCGACCCGTACGCCGACCGTGCCGCCAACGCCCGCGCGGTGGAGCCGCGCCTGACGTATGTGCTGCCCCGGGCCGGCGGGCAGGAGCCCATGACCGTGCCGAAGGGCGCGGAGGTACTCCTCGAGACCCGGCTTCCGTACCTGGACGCGGCGCAGCGGCGTGAGGTGCTGCGGACGACGGCGCTGCCCTCCGGGTACGTCCTGCTGGACGGGTTCGAGCAGTGGGGGCGGCTGAACCTGTTCGCGGCGGCGGACGGTTACGGCTCCTTCGACTCCGACGTGACCGTCACGCTCGACGCGGCGGCCGGGGGTTTCCAGGCGGCCGACGCCTGGCGCAACGACATCGACGGCCGGGGCGGTCTGACCAAGAAGGGCACCGGCACGCTCACCCTGACCGGCCACAACCGGTACACGGGCGGGACGGTGCTGGAGGACGGCGTGCTGGTCTCCGCGTCGGGTCACGCGCTGGGCCACGGTGACGTGCGGGTGCTCGGCGGGACGCTGCGGGTCGACGAACCGGTGCAGGTGCACGGCGTGTTCGCGCAGGAGTCCGCCGTGCTGGCGCCGACGTTGCGCGCGGGCCGGCACAAGGAGGTCCTGACGGTGACGCGGCGGGTCGTGCTGGGCCCGGGCAGCGTGCTGTCGCTGCGGCTCGACGCCGAGTGCCCGCCGGCCGTCGGGAGCACGGTGCGCGTGATCGACGCCCCGGCGCTGCGCGGCCGGTTCGACCGTGTGGAGCTGAACTCGGACCGGCTGCGGGCCGTACCTGTGTACACGGCGGAAGGTCTGTCGGTACGAATCCTGAAGCGGTAACGCCCCGAGTGGCGGGAGCCGGTGCGCAGGGCCGAGCGATGCCCTGCCCCGCACTCCCGCCACCGCCCTGCCGGGTGTCGCCGCAGGGCGGATGATGGCACGCGCACAGCACACGGTTCTCGACCCGGAAACGCCGCGGACGTTCGCCGGGGCGATCCTCGCGCGGTCGCCCGCACGGCCGCGGGGACGGTGGCTCGTGCCGCTCCTCGTCGTCGTGCTGCTGGCGCAGATGGCCTTCGCGATGGTCACCACCGCCGTCCAGCAGACGCCGACGATCGACGAGCCGGTGTACGTCGGCGCGGCGGCCGACTACCTGCACGAGCACCGGCTGCGCTACAACCCCGAACACCCGCCGCTCGGGAAGCTGGTCATCGGCGTCGGGGTGGCGCTCGCCGGGCCGCACCTCGACCCGTCACCCGCCGACACCCAGGAGGAGTTCGGGCAGCGGCTGCTGTACGGGTCCGGCAACGACCCCTGGCGGCTGATGCTCTGGGCCCGGCTGCCGGTGATCGTGCTGACGCTGCTGTTCGGGCTGGTCGTGTTCGCCTTCGCCCGGGACCTCGCCGGCCGGGGGGCCGCACTCACGGCGCTCGCCGTGTACGCCTTGTCCCCCGACCTGATCGCGCACGGCTCGCTGGCCACGCTGGACGTCCCCGTGGCGGGCTTCCTGCTGACGTCGGTGTGGCTGCTGTGGCGGGCCCGCCGACGGCCGCGCCTTCTGGTGCCGCTCGCAGGGATGGCCCTCGGTGCGGCGGTGGCGACCAAGATGAGCGCGCTGCCGGCGGTTCCGGTGCTGGCGGGGCTGGCCGCCCTGACCGCGTGGCGGGGGCAGGCCACGAACTGGCGGCCGGCGCTGCTGCGGGCGGCGATCGTGGCGGTGACGGCCGTCGCCGTCGTGTGGGCGGTGTATCTGATGGTCGATCCCCGGCTGCGGTGGGTGCCGCAACAGCCTGTGCCGGTGGCGCGCGGTAAGCGCGGCCTGCTGGTGCAGCTGCTGCCGTTCCCGGAGGCATTCCGGGACGGTATGCGCGTCCAGTTCTGGATGGAGAACCGGCCGTGGGAGGGCTTCCTGTTCGGCCGTCTCTACGACGGCTCACGCTGGTACTACCTGCCGGCCGCGCTGCTGGTGAAGACCCCGCTCGGCATGCTCGCCCTGTGGGCGGCCGGCGCGGTCGCGATGATCGCGGTACGACGGCTGCGGCCGGCGGCGCCCTACGTGCTGCTCCCGGCCGCGGTGCTGCTGGCGGTGGCCATGGAGGGGGCGCGGGACTTCGGCACCCGGTACGTGGTCTTCCTGCCGATGTTCCTGGCGGTGGCGGCGGGGTGTGTGCTCGCGGTGCGGTGGCGGTGGGGGCCGGTGGGGGCGGGGGTGCTGGTGGCGCTCGTGGCGGTCAGCTCGCTGCGGACGTTCCCGTACTACCTGCCGTACTCCAACGAGGCGTTCGGCGGGCCGGCGAAGACGCACCTGCGGCTGCACGACTCCAACGTGGACTGGGGCCAGGACCTGGGCCGGCTGGCGGACCGGCTGCACCAGCGCTACCGGGGCGAGCGGGTCTGGCTGGTGTACAAGGGCAGCGGTGTGCCGTCGTACTACGGCATCGAGGCGTCCGAGCCGCGCGGGGTGCCCGCGGACCGGGTGCACGGGCTGCTGGTGGTGTCCGACACCGCGGTGGCCAAGGCGCAGGGGTGGCTGGCCGAACTGATCCACAGCAGTCGTCCGGTCGACGAGGTCGGGCACTCGATCACGATCTACCGCAGATGAGCGGCTGAGCTATGTTGAGTCCTCGTGGAAGACAAAGGAGGCGCACCGGTGCCATCGCCGCAGCAGGCACGCGCACAGGCATCCGCGATCACCTCGGGAAAGACGGTTCCGCAGGCGGAGGCGGCCCCGACTTCCCAGCTCAGGGCGCTCTTCGACGGGCCCCGTCTGTCACCGGGTCAGCGGCGCATCGCCCAGTACCTGATCGAACACATCACCGAGGCCGCGTTCCTCTCCATCACCGACCTGGCTGAGCGCGTCGGTGTCAGCCAGCCCTCGGTGACGCGGTTCGCGGGGGCGGTGGGCTTCAGCGGCTACCCGGCCCTGCGCGAGAAGCTCCAGTCGATCGCCCTCGGCACCCTCGCCGGCGGGGGCCCCGCGGAGGAGGACAAGAGCAACGAGCTCCAGGCGGCGGTCGACGCCGAGATCACGAACCTGGAGAACCTGCGCCGGGACTTCGCCGACCCCGACCAGGTCATCGACATCGGCCGCAAGCTGTCGCAGTCGGCCCCGCTGACCATCCTAGGCCTGCGCATCTCGGCCTCCCTCGCCGAGTACTTCGCCTACGCGGCACGCCGGGTCCACCCCGACGTGCGGCTGGTGAACCGGGGCGGCAGCGTCGCGTACGACGCGTTGCTGCAGTCCCGTGAGGCGGGCGGTACCTGGGTGCTGGCGTTCTCGATGCCCCGGCACGCCCAGGAGACGCTGACCGCGGTCCGGGTCGCGCGCAGCGCGGGCCTGCGGGTCGCCCTCGTCACCGACCTGGCGCTCGGTCCGGTGGCCGACGAGGCCGACGTCACCTTCGCGACCGGCACCGGTTCACGGCTGGTCTTCGACTCCTACGCGGCCCCGGGTGTGATGGCCGCCGCGTTGCTGCAGGCCATGACGGACGCGGGCCCGGAGCGCACTCAGGCCCGGCTCGAAGAGTACGAGCAGATCGCGGATCAGCACCAGTTCTTCCTCCGGGACTGAGCCCGCCTGTGAGGTGCCGCATTTCTTGCATGGGCCGTCTTCTCCTCATATCACACATGAATGTTTTCATACGCCTTGCAAAGGCGACGGCATATATAAATACTGCTCACGGCCGTACCCGCCCGCACAGGGCTCCACGACGGACACCCGGAGCCGCCGTCCCTACCCACGCCGGCGACCAGGGTGTTCGGGGCATCGCCTGCGCGAGCGCCCCGCGGCGGCCCCGGTCATCCCCTGGACCGGGGCCGCCCACCCCGTCGGACCATCCCTCCGACCCGCACACCCGGAAGCGACGAACATGGCAATGACGACGATCACGCGCATCAGCCAGGACTGGCCGTGCCAGGTCAAGAACCCCGGCAGCTACGACTGGGAGCGCTCGGCTGCCAGGTGGCTGCGCGAACTCGTGCCGGCCCGCTACGCCAGCTATCCCGTCCTCCTGCGCCATCCCGTCCTCCTCGCCCGTCACGCACACCTCCAGGTCCAGCAGGAGATACGGGTCGCCCGCACCGCCCTGCAGACCGCGCGCGCCGATCTCCCCCGCCTCGGGCTGCCGGAATCCGTCATCGAGCACACGATCAAGCTGTACGCGGCCGAGGTCATGCAGCTCCAGCACATCGCCCGCAGCGTCCGAGCGGTCAGCCAGGCCCTGGTGGACCACGGCACCGTGCGCTGACCGCCCCCGGCAGGCATGACCGCCGCCACGCGTGGCACCCGTCGCGAACATGAGCACCACCACCCGACGCGAACCGGTGACCACCGTCCTGACCTGGCGGGTACGCCCTGGCCACGCGCGCGAGTTCGAAGAGTGGACGCACCAGGTCACCCGCTGTGCCCGTCGGTTTCCGGGCAACGAGGGCGTCTCCTGGCTGCACCCCGAGGACGGCGGCCACCGCTACCACGCGGTGCTCCGCTTCAGCGATCCGCACCGGCTCACGGCCTGGCTCGAGTCCGACGAACGGGCCGAGTGGCACGCGCGGATCGAGGGCGTCGCCTCGGAAATCAGCAGCGAACGGCAGTCGACCAGCGGGGTGGAGACCTGGTTCAGCCTGCCCGGCACCTCGGTGCAGTCGCCGCCGAAGTGGAAGATGGCGCTCACCACCTTCCTCGGCGCCTACCCGTTCACGCTGCTGATCCAGTGGCTGGTCACGCCCCACACGACAGGCTGGCCCCTGCCGCTGCGCGCCGCCGTGTTCCCGCTGGTGCTGCTGCCGACGCTCACCTTCCTCGTCATGCCCCTGCTGAGTCGGCTGCTGCGGCTGTGGCTCTACTCGCCGCCCGATCAATGAGAGGGCGGCACGAGCCGGGGAAACCGGCACGTCCTCGCACGTGCGAGTGAATCGGGCAAGGTCAAGACAGCAGTCGATCGGGGCTCCATGTGCCATGCTCGTCGCGTGACGAGCGAACCCGCCGTGCCGGCGGAGCCGGGAGCCGTGCCCGACCTGGTCGCGCTGACCAGAGTCGTGGCACGACAGCGCGTCGAGATGGACCGGTTGCAGGATCTCGCCGCCACCGCGGCGGTGCTGGAGCGGGCCAAGGGCGCGCTGATGGCGTTGACCGGGTGCTCTCCCGAAGGGGCGCACGAGGACCTCCAGCAGCGCGCCAAGGCAGCGCAGCGCACCCTCCTCGAGGAGTGCTGGATCACGCTCGGCAGTCTGGCGCCGCCCCCGAGCAGCGCGGTCGCAGACCCGGGACCGGCCGATGCCGACATGGCGGACAACACCTCCGACGCCCCGGACCCGGTCGCCGACGACGACTCCGCGGCGCTCGGCCGTCTCGCCCAGGCCCTGGCCCGGGTCGGCGGCACCCAGGATCTCGCCCGCTGCCTGCTCGAACACCTCGCGCCGGGCACGGGCGCCGACGCGGTCATGATCTACGCCCGGCGGGCCGCCGGCGGGCTCGAACTCGTCGGTCACGCCGGCATCGACGACACCGAGGCCGCCGAGTGGCGCCAGGTGCCGCCGCTGACCGGGGTCGCCGCGCTGGACGCCCTGCGGTCCGGTCAGGAGCGTTGGCTGGAGGACATCGAGAAGGACCGCGAGCAGTACCTGCTGATCGGGGACCCTCCGGAGCGGTGGAAGTCACGTGCCTGGCTGCCCGTGCCGCCCGACGGCTCGGCCGACGTCGTCCTCGGCGTCCTGCGCGGCCACGACGGTCCGTTCACGCCCCGCGTCCGGGAGCAGCTGCGCGCCGCCACCAGGCTCTGTGGGGGCTGGCTGCGCTCTGTCGACATCCGTCACCAGCCCGCGCAGGAGCGCACCCCGGACACCGTGCAGGCGGTGTTCGACGGCCTGCCGGGTGCGGCGGTCCTGCTCAGCCCACTGCGCGCCCCGTCGGGCGAGATCGAGGACTACCGCATCGACGCCGCGACCTCCGAGACGATCGACATCGTCGGCCGCTGCGGCCGCGAGCTCGCCGGTCTGCGGTTTCTCGAGTGCTGGCCCGCCATGGCCGGTGAGGCGCTGTGGCAGGGCTGCCTGCACGCGCTGGCCACCGGGGAGCCGTTCGAGGGCCGGCCGTTCGCACGGCAGCAGGTCGTGGCGGGTGTGGCCGAACTGTCCACCTACTCCGTACGGGTGGCGAAGCTGGGCGACGGGTTGATCGTCACATGGATCCGGCACGAGCCCTCGGACCGGCAGGAGCAGCGGCTGGCGGACGTGCAGCGGCTCGGAAACCTCGGCTGGGCGAACTGGAACCTGGTCACGCACGAAGTGAGCTGGTCGTCCCAGGTCTTCTCGCTGCTCGACCGGGATCCCGCCGACGGCCCGGTCGCCCTGCCCGAGCTGTCCTCCCTCGCACTGCCCGAAGACGTCCCCGCGCTGACCCGCGCCGTCGCGGAACTCGTCGAGTCGGGGCGGCCGTTCGACCTCCCGTTCCGTATCCGCACCCGTACGGGCGTCCGGCATCTGCGAGCTGTCGCCGAGGCGGTGGCGGACATCTACGGCACCCCGGTCGAGGTCCACGGCTTTGTCCAGGACCTCACCGCGCAGCGCAGCGCCGAGCTGGCCCTCGTCGAGTCCGAGCGGGCGATCCTGACCCAGCATGGCGTGCTGCAGGCCGAACGGACCCTGGCCTCCCGGCTCCAGCACGCGCTGCTGCCCCTGCCCAAGAAGGTCGTACGGCCGGCCGGACTGGACGTCGAGGTCGCCTACCTGCCCGCCCAGTCGGGGCTCAACGTGGGCGGCGACTGGTTCAGCGCCATCGAACTGCCCGACGGGGACGCCCTGTTCGTGGTCGGCGACGTCGCTGGTCACGGCATCGACGCGGTCGCCACGATGGCCCAGCTCCGCTTCACCGCCAAGGGCATGATCATCACGGGCTCGTCCCTGACCGGCGCGCTCGCCCGGCTCAACACCCTGCTCCTGCACTCCCGCGACACCCATGGCACGGCGACGATCATCCTGGCCCGTTACAGCCCCGGCGAGCGGCGGCTGGTCTGGGCGCAGGCGGGCCATCCACCGCCGCTGCTGCAACGGGACGGCGAGGCGCACTACCTCGGGCGTCCGCGCGGCATGCTGCTCGGGGCGAGCGACACCCCGGTCTACGAGGAGGCGGAGTGCCATCTCCGGCCCGGTGACCGGCTCCTGATGTACACCGACGGTCTGGTCGAGCGGGCCTCGGAGAGCATCGATCTGGGCCTGCAACGGCTGGCCCGGGCCGTGAACGACCGTTCTTCGGACGAGCCGGGTGCCCTCGACCGGCTGCTGGCGGCGATGCTGGAGAGCGAGCAGCAGGACGACGTGTGCGTGCTCGACATCCGGGTTCCGGTGGATCCGGGCGACGCACGTCCGGGCGAACCTCCGGGAGGCGGGCATCCGGGCGACGGCGGGCATGAGGCGTCGCGGTAGCCGCTCGGTGGCGCGGGTACCTGAAGCCCACGCAGGTCCAGGCGGCGCCCGCTGCCCAAGTCGGCGCGCCGGTCAGCCGCCGCCCGTACGGGACTCCAGGTCGCGTCGCGTGTCGTCGCCGTAGACACCGGTCTCGTCGCCACGGATGCCGTACCAGAGCTGGAAGCGGGCCACGGCCTCGGCGAGGACGGTGTCGTAGCGGCCGTCGGTGGGGCCGTGGTCGTAGACGTTGGGGATGCGCAGGAGGCGTACCTGGAGGTCGGCGACCTCGGGACCGGAGTCTCCCTCGCGCAGGGTGCCGGCGCCGTCGGGGTCGGTGGAGGGCTGGGAGGGCTGGGAGGGCTGGGTGGCCGGGGTGGTCGGGATGGCCTCCTGGGCGGGGGCGCTCGTCGTCGGGGGTGCGGGCGCGGCCGTGTTGTCGGAGCCGTCGCCGGGCAGCAGGAAGGCGCAGCCGAAGCCGACGAGTGCCGCCGCGAGGACGCAGGCCGCCGCGAGCGCGGTACGGCGGGGTCGGGGACGGTGGCGCGGTGCCGGGTCACGGTGGCCGGTGGACACGGGAGGCAGCTCCTGTGTCTCGGCCTCGGATCCGGGCGCCGGTCTGGGCAGGTGTACGGCCTCGTACTCGCCGTTGTCCTGCGTCAGCTCCCTGAACAGCTCCGCGAGGGCGTCGGTGCGGCGCAGCCGCAGCACGCGGATGGGTTCGAGGGGTGGGCGGTCGTCCGGCCCCCCGGGTTCGTCCGGTGTCGGCACGCTGCTCTCCTTCCGTCCCGTGGATCCCCGAGGAGAGATACGCGCGGGCGGCCGCCCGGGTTCAGCCGGACCGCGTTCGGTCCCGGCCGTGCTTCAGGCGTCGAGGAAGCGCCGCAGGGAGTCCTTCAGGGCCGTCACGAAGGCATCGCGGCCGGCGTCGTCGAGGGCGTCCAGGGACAGGTAGGGGTTGAGGTCCTCGAGTTCGACCAGCAGCAGTTCGCCGCCGGGGGCGCGGCAGGCGTCGACGCGCTGGACGCCGTGGGCGAGGCCGTTCCACTCGACGAAGCCGCGGGCGAACTCCAGATCGTCCGGGGTGGGCACGTACGGCTCCAGCTGCCAGCGCCGGTCGGGATGCGGGGCGTACAGGGCGTACTGGAAGTCGTGGTCGACGAAGTAGAAGGAGACCTCGTACGCGAAGTCGACGCACGGCTGGACCAGGACGGTGCCGTCGACGAGACCGGGCAGACGGTCGGCGGTGACGATGCTCAGGCCGGCCGAGTCGGCGCCGAGCTTGGGCTTGACGACGTAGCGGTCGGTCTCCGGGAGGCTGTGCAGGTCCGCAAGGCGGTCGACGGTGGGTATCACCGGTCGGCCTTCGGCACTGAGGTCCAGGAGGTACTGCTTGCCCACCATGTCGGCCCTGCCGGTGAGCGGGTTGTAGACCCGGGTGCCGCCGCGGGTCGCGCGCTCGCGGAAGTCCTCGTAGGCCGCCTGGTACGCGAGCACGGGGCCGCTGTTGCGGACGACGACGGCGTCGAAGGCGTCCATGAGGGCGGCCGCGCCGAGCGGGTGGCACAGGGCCAGGTCGAAGTCCTCGCGGAGACGGGCGGTGAGGTGGATGTCCTCGTCGCAGTAGCGGCGCCCGCGGGCCTGGTACGCGAGGTCGGTGACGTAGAGGAGGCGGGGGCGGGTCATCTGGGGGGTCTCCTCGAGCTGCGACGGCGAGGCACGGCGGGCGGGGACGGCGGACCAGACAGGCGAACCGGACAGGCGGACCGGGGACGGCGGACCGGACACGGCGGGCCGGCCCAGCGGGCGGGGCCTGGCGCTGAAAGGTTACTTCGTCTGCGGGGTGGGCCCCGCGCGGGCCGTACGATGGCACATCGAGGACCGGGGCGTGCGCGCCGGGTCCCGGACAGCGTCGTCCTCCCCCGGATCTTCTCCGCGTCCTCCTCCGAGTCTTCTCCCGAGTCTCCCGAAGGGTTCGCGACTCCCGTGACCACCGCAACACTGCTCGACGGAAAGGCCGCCGCGGCCGCCATCAAGGACGAACTCGCCCTGCGCGTCCAAGCGCTCAAGGACCGGGGCGTCACCCCCGGCCTCGGCACCATCCTGGTCGGCGACGACCCGGGCAGCCGCAGTTACGTGGGCGGCAAGCACCGCGACTGCGCGCAGGTCGGGATCGCCTCGATCCGGGTGGAGCTGCCCGCCACCGCCTCCCAGGCCGACGTGGAGGCCGCGGTGCTCCGCCTCAACGCCGACCCGGCGTGCACCGGCTTCATCGTCCAGCTTCCGCTGCCCGCCCACGTCGACACCCACGCCGTCCTGGAGCTGATCGACCCCGCCAAGGACGCCGACGGGCTGCACCCGGCGAACCTCGGCCGTCTGGTGCTGGGCATACCGGCGCCGCTGCCCTGCACCCCGCGCGGCATCATCGACCTGCTGCGCCGCAACCAGGTGCCCATCACGGGCCAGCAGTTCTGCGTCATCGGCTGCGGGATCACGGTGGGCCGCCCGCTCGGCCTGATGCTGACCCGGAGCACCGAGCACGCCACGGTGACCCTGTGCCACGAGGCCACGCAGGACGTCGCCGCGCACACGCGCGTGGCCGACGTCGTCGTGGCGGCGGCCGGTGTGGCGCACCTGGTCACGCCGGACTGGATCAAGCCGGGCGCGACGGTGCTGTCCGTGGGCCTCACCCGCACGGTGGAGGGCGTCCTGGGTGACGTCCACCCGGACGTCAACGGTGTCGCCGGGTCGTACGCGCCGCCGGTGGGCGGTGTGGGTCCGATGACCCGGGCCATGCTGCTGACGAACGTCGTGGAGGCGGCCGAGCGGTTCTGACCTCGCGCGGGCCATGAAGGGCACTCAGTTCCCCCTGGAAGGCATCTGGCGGGCGACTGGAGGGAACTGAGTGCCATGACCGTCGGTCGGGTGCTACGTTCCCGTTCATGAGCTCCAGCAGCAGCGCCGAGGCGGCATCCGCGAAGCCGCCCATGCGGGACGCCCTGGTCGCGGCGGCCTTCCGGCTCTTCCTGGAGCGGGGCTACGAGCAGACCACCGTCGACGACATCGTGGCACTCGCCGGCGTCGGACGGCGCTCCTTCTTCCGCTACTTCCCCTCCAAGGAGGACGTGGTCTTCCCCGACCACGAGCGCTGCCTCGCCGACATGACGGCCTTCCTCGCCGCGAGCGACGAGGGGCACGAGCCGGTGAAGCGGGTGTGCGACGCGGCCCGGCTGGTCCTGGGGATGTACGCCGAGAACCCGGGCTTCTCCGTGCAGCGCTACCGGCTCACCAAGAAGGTGCCCGGGCTGCGGGCGTACGAGCTGTCGGTGGTGTGGCGCTACGAGCGGGCCCTCGCCGCGTACCTGCGCGGGCGCTTCGCCGGCCGGCCCGACGGGAACCTGCGGGCGGACGTGATCGCGGCCGCGGTGGTGGCCGCGCACAACAACGCCCTGCGCTCCTGGCTGCGTTCGGACGGCCGCAGCGACGCGGGCGCCACGGTGGACCACGCCCTGGGATACGTGCAGTCCGCCTTCGGCGCGCCTGCCGTCGACGTACGCGTCGCGTCGCTCACCGACGAGCGGCCCGACGACGTGGTCGTCGTCGTCTCCCGGCGCGAGGCACCCCTGTGGCGGGTGGTGCAGGAGATCGAGACCACGCTGGGGCGCGCCTGACGCCCACACGCGTAGAGAGGACGCGGAGAAGATTCAGGGAACGCAGTGCCTTTACGCGTGGCACTGAGTGCCATACTCTGAGGCCGTGCACGGTGGCACGGTGAACCGCGCACAGGCGTGCACGGGTGGGCCGCGCACGCGGGATTCCGCCCGAGCGCAGGGAGTTGACCAGCGTGTACCACCCCTCAGGAAGCGCCGTTCAGCAGGCAGCCGGCTCCGCGACGGGCCTCCTGGACCCTCGGGCCCCGGGCTTGGCCTCGACCTCGGAGGCCATCCTCTTCCAGCGCTGCACCTACTGCGGCACCGCCATGTACCACCGGCTGCTCTGTCCGGTGTGCCGGGGCAGCGAACTGCGCACGGAGCGCAGCGACGGCACGGGCACGGTCCGCCACTCCACCGTCGTGCACCGCAACACCCCCGCCGCGCGCAACGTGTCACTGGTCGAGATGGCCGAGGGCTTCGTGGTGCGGGGCCGGGTCATGGGCCCGCCCATCGGCATCCACAGCGGCGACCGCGTACGGCTGTCCACGGCCAAGGACCCGGTCCGCGGCGAGCCGGTCTTCCAACTCCTCGACGAGCCGTACCGGGCCTGGCGCTGACAAGGTCGGCGCCGACAACGCGGCAGCCGTCGTTGGCTTGATCACGACGGTGGCCCTCCGCCCGGCTCCCCTCACAGGCAACCCACAGGGCTCTTCCTCCGTCATCCGGGACGCGTGAGGCTCCCGGTATCGACGGGGCCGCCCGCGCTTTGGGTTCGAGGAGGGGACCATTGATCCGTGCCCGGCGAATAGGTGTCACCGCCGTGGCGGTGCTGGCCGCCCTGGCGGCGTCGCCAGGACTGGCGCAGGCTCAACAGCCGCCCGGGGGCGCGCCGTTGACGACGGTGAGCGACAGCGAGGGCGGGCTTCCGCCGGGCTGGCGCATCACCGGGGAGGGTGACGCGCGGGAGCTGGTCTGGCGCGCACCGGAGCGCGTCCCCATGGGGGACGCACGTGTGGAGTTCCATGCCGCGGGCCGCCTGTTGGGCGTACCCGCACCGCAGAAGGACGGCCGGACCTTCCGGCTGGATCTCGACGACGTCCACGCCACGCAGCTGACCGACCTTCAGGTGTTGGCGGCGGGGCGTCGGCTGGATGCCGAGGAGAAGTCCGCCGCCCCGCGCGAACGCGACTCGCTGACCGCCACACAGCCACCGGCCCCGTCGCCCGCGGGCGCTGTCGACCCCGGCAAGCCGGGGTCGTTCCGTACGACGACCGGCGAGTACAGCCTCAACTCCGTGAAGCTGCCCGGGTTCCCGGCCCCGGTGGAGATGAAGGCCGTCGTGGTGGCCCCCGAGGGCGCCACCGGCAAGCGCCCGCTCGCCCTGTTCCTGCACGGCCGGCACGGCACCTGCTACAAGGGTGACGAGGTCAGCGGGAACTGGCCCTGCAAGGCCGGCGAGAAGCAGATCCCGAGCTACCGCGGCTATCTGCGCGACCAGCGACTCCTGGCCTCCCAGGGCTACATGACGGTGTCCATCTCGGCCAACGGCATCAACGGCCAGGACTGGGACGCCGTGGACGGCGGCGCGCAGGCGCGTTCGTCCCTCGTACGGCAGCACCTCGCGCGCTGGGCCGACTGGGCCGCCCACCCGTCCACCGCCCCGGCCGCCGTGCGCAACGCCCCGAAGACGGACCTGTCCCGCGTCCTGCTCGTCGGGCACTCGCGCGGCGGCGAGGGCGTGAACCGGGCCGCGATGGACAGCCTCTACCCGGCGCCCGCCGACCAGGACGGCTACCGCGGCCCCGTGCGCTGGCACGTCCGCGGGACCGTGCTGATCGGACCGACGATCTTCGGCCAGAATCCGGTCGCCGACGTGCCGTCGGTGACGATCCTCCCCGGCTGCGACGGCGACGTCTCCGACCTCCAGGGCGAGGTGTTCGTCGACGGCACCCGCGGCGTCAGCCGTGGGGCGGCGCTGCACAGCGCGGTCTACGTGGTCGGCGCCAACCACAACTTCTTCAACACGGAGTGGACTCCGGGGCAGGCCGTGGCGCCCGCCGACGACGACTTCTACGAGGACGAGGACCGGCGGGACCCGGTGTGCTCGAAGGGCACCCGGACCCGGCTGACCGCCGACCAGCAGCACAAGGCCGGCGCCACCTACATCGCCGCCGCGGCCCGGCTGTTCGTCGCCGGTGACGACAAGGTGCGCGAGCTGCTCGACGGCACCGGCAAGCGGGCCCCCTCGGCCGACCCGGCGCGCGTCCTCACGCACGCCGTCGGCGCCAACCGGAGCGGCGGGCTCCTGCCGGACGGGCCGGTCTCGGTGACCGGCGGCCGGCTGTGCTCGGCCGTCGACCCCGACCCGGCGGTCGCCTGCCTGGGCGAGAACGTGCCAGGGAGTTCGCCGCACTTCGCGTTCTGGGAGACGGAACGCGAGACCGGCCGCCGCGCGGTGGCGCTGCGCTGGTCGTCGCCCGGGTCCCCGGCCCGGATCAAGCCCGCCACACCGCTCTCCCTCGCCGGTGCCAAGAACCTCGCGCTGCGCGTCTTCGTGCCGCCGAACAGCACCGGGACGCAGCTGGACGTGTCCGTCACCGACACCTCCGGCAAGCGGGCCACCCTCGGCCGGGTCAAGGTGGACGGGCTGCCCGGCAGCGACCGGACGGCCTCGTACTGGGCGCGTGAGGTGCGCGTACCGCTCGCGGCCGCCGCTCTGCGGGGCTTCGACCTGCGGCACGTGAAGACGCTGGAGCTGACGCCGCGTTCGCAGAAGGGCCAGGCGTGGCTCATGGACGCCTGGGGCTGGCGCCCCGGCACGCCCGCCGTCAAGGAGGCCGCGCTGCCGCGCGTCGACATCGGCCGCACGACCGTCAAGGAGGGCGACTCGGGCGTCCGCACGTACCGGATGCCGGTGAACGTGTCGGGCCAGGGCAGCGGCAAGGTGCGACTGTACGTCCTCGACCCGGCGACCGGCCAGGCCAAGGACCGTCTGGTGACCGTGCGGCCCGGCAGCCAGTCCATCGACATCCCCGTCCAGGTGAAGGGGGACACGCTGTTCGCCGACGACGTGGAGCACGACGTGCTGGTGAAGGCGGTCCAGGGTTCGGTCGTCGGCTCGTACCGCGGTGGGGTCACCGTGAAGAACGACGACCCGATGCCCAAGATCAGCGTGACGCCGGTCGCGGACCGGGTCACCGAGGGCAAGCCGCTGACCTGGCGGGTGACCCTGTCCGAGCCCGCCGCCGTGGACCTGGGGATCGCGTTCCTGGTGACACCGGTGGCGGGCGGTGTTGAACTGTCCACCAAGGACGTCGACCCGCAGTGGTTCACGGATTCCACCGGTGAGTCCCCCGACCCGGAGCGCCCGTTGTCCAAGGTGGACTGGCTCATGCTGGGGACGGCCGTTCCGGCCGGGCGGACCAGCGCGGAGCTCACCCTGCCCACGATCACGGACCGGGTGACCGAGCCCGCCGAGTCCGTGCGCTTCCAGTACATGGTCGACTTCGGCCGGCCGCAGGAGGGCGGGCCGGAGCTGACGGGCACGGTGCTGGACGCGTCGTAACCGCCGTTCGGTGAGGGGGTACGGACCACCGGGTCCGTACCCCCTTTCTCATGTCACAGCGTCACGCGGATGCCCACCGTCCCCTGCGCGCCCCTGCGCAGCCGGCTGCCGAGCAGCGTGAGCCGGCCGAGGATGCCGTACTTGCGGGCGACGAGCGTGCGGTAGTGGGCGGTGGTGGCCGCGTCGCAGATCTCGGCGGTGGCCGGGACCTGCTCCCCGGTCGGCCTGCCCCGCACGTCGCACGGCCCGACCAGGACGTCGTCGCGGGCCCGGATCCGCTTCACCTTCCAGGAGTCGGCGGCCGTCCAGACGCCGAGAGAGTCCCCGTCGCGCACCACCCACACCGGGGTGGGCACACCCGTGCCGTTCTTCCGGTAGCTGGTGATCAGCAGGTACTTGCCCGCCGCGAGCCGGTCGAGCGAGGTGTCGTCCATGCCGGGCAGTCTAGGCACCGCACCCCTCACCAGCGAGGCAGCCTCCGTTCGTAGTCGGGCTGGATCCGCCGCATGTAGCCGGTGTCGTCGCGGCCGCGCATCCCGGAGTCGAGGTAGCGGCGGTGGAGCCGCTCCAGGGCGTCGTGGTCGAGTTCGACGCCGAGGCCGGGGCCGGTGGGGACCCTCACCTCACCGTCGCGCAGTTCCAGGACACCCGGGACGATCACGTCGTCGGCCGAGTTCCACGGGTAGTGGGTGTCGCAGGAGTGGTCGAGGTTCGGGATGGCCGCGGCGACATGGGTCATCGCGGCGAGGCTGATGCCCAGGTGCGAGTTGGAGTGCATGGACAGCGCGAGCCCGAACGCCTCGCACACGGCGGCCAGTTCGCGGGTACGGTGCAGCCCACCCCAGTAGTGGTGGTCGGTGAGGAGCACCTGGATCGCGTTCTGCTCGATCGCGGGCTTCAGGTGCTCCCACGCGATCACGCACATGTTCGTGGCCAGCGGCAGCGGCGACTCCTTCGCCACCTCCGCCATGCCCTGGATGTCCTTGGTCGGGTCCTCCAGGTACTCCAGTACGCCGTCCAGTTCCCGGGCGACGTATGCCGAGGTCTCCACGGTCCAGGCCACGTTGGGGTCCAGGCGCAGCGGCTGTCCGGGGAAGGCCTCCGCGAGCGCCTTGATGGCGGCGATCTCCTCGTCCGGCGGGAAGACCCCGCCCTTGAGCTTGAACGAGCGGAAGCCGTACCGCTGTTGCATCAGCCGGGCCTGTTCCACGATCCCGGCCGGGTCCAGGGCCTCGCCCCAGTCGTCGCCGATGGCGGGGCGGCCGTCGAGGGCGGGGTGTTCGGCCCACTTGTAGAAGAGGTACGCGGCGAACGGTACGGAGTCGCGGACGGTGCCGCCGAGCAGATCGCTGACCGGGCGGCCGAGCAGCTTGCCCTGGGCGTCGAGGCAGGCGACCTCCACGGCCGAGGTGGTCCAGCCGCGTTCGTGGGAGCTGGGCACGGTGGGCAGCAGGGCGGCGTCGATCGCGGCGCTGACGGCCGTGGTGTCGAAGACGTCCATGCCGACGACCGTCTTGGCCGCGGTCAGCAGCCGTTCCAGACGCGTCTCGCCGCCGGGCGACTCGCCGAGGCCCACCGTGCCGTCCTCCAGGACGAGTTGGAGGACGATACGCAGGGCGAGGGGCTCGTGGACGCCGTTGGAGTTGAGCAGCGGCGGGTCGGAGAAGGCGATGGGGGTGACGATCAGTTCCCGGATCCGGGTGGCGGGGGTGCTCATACGCCGGCCACCTCCAGGCCGTGGTCGATCAGTTTCGCGAGCCGGGCGAGGTGCTCCGGCGTGGGGTCGACGAGGGGCGCCCGTACGCCGCCCACGTCGAGGCCGCGGAGGGTCACTCCGGCCTTGATGAGGGACACGGCGTATCCGGGGACCTCGTCACTGCTTCCCGCGCCGCCGGAACCGGAGCCGCACGCGGCCGTTCCGAGCATCAGCCCCGTGACGGCAAGCGTGGCGACCAGGCGGCGTCGTCGGCGATGCCCCATGGACTCACTCCGTTCACATTCATGAACTGTCTTCACGAATCTAAATCGAGGCGCCCAAGCTACGAACGGTTTCAGCCGCATGTCAAGACATGGCTGGAAGCTTGCGCGGAGGCCACACGTTCTCGACGGGCCCACCACGAACGCCAAACACGACGGTTGCCGGCGCCGTCCGCTCACCTGCTGGACAGGGTGCGCGCCGTTAATTCCCGGTTCACCGGACCCCAGGTGCGGGATGCTGGTCATGAGCACAGGACAGGGGGCCGTGGAGTGACCTGGAAACGTGTGAACGGAACGGGTGCGGCGGGCGCGAGCGCGGTGCTGGAAGTCGCCTGCGACGAGTCGGGTTCGGACGGCGAGAACCTCACCGGCGGGAACACGGACGTGTTCGCGCACGCGAGTGTGCGGATGCCCGTGGAATGCGCGGCCGCGCAATTGCGGGAGATACGGGACCGCATCCGCTCTCCCGCCGAGGAGTACAAGGCGAACCATCTGCTGCGGGAGAAGCACCGCGCGGTGCTGGAATGGCTGCTCTCGCCGCCCGGACCACTGCACGGCCACGCCCATGTGCACCTCACCGAGAAGGCGTTCTACGTCGTCGACCGGGCCGTCGACCTGCTGCTGGGCGACGAGGCGCAGGCCGTCGCACTGCACCGGGAGGGGCCGCGCACCTTCGGGGACGAGCGGTGGCGGGAATTCCTCGAAGCCGCCAACCAAATGCTGCGGGTGCGCTACGACGGCGATCCCGGCGCGCCCGTCGAAGAGTTCTTCCGCACGGTGGATTCCCTGGTGCGCGCGCATTCCGGCTCCCACGCGGCGGTCATTCTGGAGCGCCTCGCCGAGGCCCGCTCCCGGGCGGTTTCCTATCGCGAGCGCATCACGAACGGACCGGGCATGCTGATCCCCGTCCTCAATCCGCTGCTCCCCGCCGTCGTCCGCACGGCCGCGCACTGGAGCGCCGGCGGCCGGCCGGTGGTCCTCGTGCACGACCGGCAGAACATGCTGACGCCGGACCGGATCGCCTGGATCGAGGAGACGGCCCGACTGCACGGCGTCCGCCTCGCGGGCTTCCGGCTCGTCGTCGCCCGGGAGGATCCACGGGTGCAGCTCGCCGACTTCCTCGCCGGCATCGCCCGCAAAATCGCCTCCGACGAGCTGCACGACCAGGGCGACCCGGTCCTCACCGCCCTGCTGCGCCCTTACGTCGGCGCGTCGTCGGTCTGGGGCGACGGTCACAGCTGGGCGCGGCTCGGCCCGACGGGCGAGGACACCGGGCTCCGGACCGAGATGACGGCATGATCGTCGATCGGTGAACACTGCGGACCTCAGGCCCGTATGAAAAGAAGGGCGCTCAACGACCGGAGGGCCTCGCGGTGTTGGCACCGCACATTCGGGTTCGGGAGCCATGCATGAGGCACGTACGACGACGGACCGTCCGGCGAGTGACACGGCTGGCGGCCGTCGGCGGACTCCTCCTCGGGGGATTGATGGTCACGCAGGCCATGGCGAGCGAGACGCCCGGCGTCCCAGCCGTCCCGTTCAGTTCCGCGCAGACGGCGGGGAGCACCGGCGCGCAGCTGGTGTCCCAGCTCGGCACCTCCCGTACGGCGGGCAGTTGGGTCGACGCCGAGGGGCGGCCGGTCGTCGCCGTCACCGACGAGGAGACGGCCGCGGAGGTCCGGCAGGCGGGGGCTCAGGCCAAGGTCGTGGGGCACAGCATGAACGAGCTCAAGGCGGCCGCGGCGACGCTGCGTTCGGCGCCGCGGGTGCCGGGCACCGCGTGGGTGATGGACTACAAGTCCAACCAGATCGTGGTGCAGGGCGACACCACCGTCTCCTCGGCCGACTGGTCGAAGATGACGCAGGTCGCGGCCGGTATCGGCAGCTTCGTCCGGATGGAGCGCAAGGAGGGCACCTTCACCACGCGCCTCAACGGTGCCGAGCCCATTCTGTCCACGGGCGGCCGCTGCTCTGCGGGCTTCAACGTGACGGACGGCCAGAGCGACTACATCCTCACGGCCGGGCACTGCGGCCCCACCGGCTCGATCTGGTTCGCGGACAACCGGGGCAGCCAGCAGCTGGGCAAGACGGTCGGCGGCAGCTTTCCCCGCGACGACTTCTCCCTCGTCCAGTACAACAGTGGCAAGGCCGGCAACGGCGCCGACGTCGTGTCCATCGGCAACGGCAAGGGCATACGGATCACGGGCGCGAGCGATCCGGCCGTGGGGCAGCGGGTGTTCCGCAGCGGCAGCACGACCGGGCTCCGCGACGGTCAGGTGACCGGGCTCAACGCGACGGTGAACTATCCGGAGGGCACCGTCAGCGGGCTCGTCGAGACGAACGTGTGCGCCGAACCCGGGGACAGCGGCGGGCCGATGTTCTCGGAGGGTGTCGCGCTCGGGATCACCTCGGGCGGCAGCGGCGACTGCAAGACGGGCGGTACGACGTTCTTCCAGCCGGTGACGAAGGCGCTGACCGCGCTGCGGGTCAAGCTGATCGTGTCGGCGCAGGCCGGCGGGCAGGGCGCCGCGCCCTCCGGTGCTCCGGCGCCGGCCGCCTCGGCCACGCAGAGCGCGATCGCCCCGGGTGCGGCCTCACCGGGTTCGACGGCTCCGGTGACGGGCGGCGTGGGTGAGTCCCTCGCGGCCCAGATCATGGATCCCCGCAATGTGGGCCCCGGCCTGCTGGTCATCGCGGGCAGCCTGGTCGCGCTGGTCGCCACCCGGTTCATCCGCGCGGAGAAGGACCGCAACGCCTACCGCCGCTACTACTCGGCGACCTGGAGCTGATCTCCACACCCGCGCCCTCATCCTCATCCCAGGGTCAGCAGCACGGTGGCCACCGCCGCACCCAGCAGCCCCAGGGTCTGACCCCGGGTGACCCGTTCGTGCAGCAGGACCAGCCCGAGGATCACGGGGAGAGCCGGATAAAGGGAAGCGAGCACGACCGCGACCGCCAACAGCTGCTGTTGAGAGGCGAGTTGGAACAGTGTGAGGCCGAGCGCCGCCCCGGCTCCGACCGCCACCGCCCCCGCGCTCAGCGCCGCCGTGGTGCGCCGCGCGTGACGCGCCGCGGTCGGCAGCAGCACGAGCACGGCGGCGGCTCGTCCCGCCGCCAGCGGCCACAGCCCTGCGGCCGGGTCGGCCTGGGCGAGGGCCAGGTACTGCACGGCGACCCCGAGGCTGGCGAGCAGACCGTCCCGCGCGCCGCCACCTTCCCCTGCCCGACCGCCGCCGCCCTCCCCCGCCCGGCCGCCGGCGACCAGCCACAGCGCGGGCACCGTGAGGGCGATGCCGGTCCACGCGAGGCTTCCGGGGCGGTCGCCAAGAGCCACCCCGCACAGCACGGACAGCGCGACCGAGGTGACGGCACTCACGGGCACCACCACGCTCATCGCGCCGTGGCTCAGGCCACGGTTGAGGAAGTGCATCGCCGCTCCGCTGCCGATGCCCGACAGGGCACCCCACAGCAGATCTCCTGGGCGGACGGCCTCGGCGGGTATGACAAGCGCGGCGAGAGAGGCGAGCACGAGCCCGCCCACCTGGCCGAGGAAAGTGACGGTCGCGAAGTGGGCTCGGCGGGACAGGAGTCCGCCGGCGAAGTCGACGATGCCGTAAACGACGGCTGAGGTCAGCGCGAGGAGGGCACCCATCCGATACGGGGTGCCCAGGGACGGCGCTCCGATGCGGGCGGCGCTCCCGGCAGGGCGACTGTCAGGCCGCCGTCACCGGATCAGGTGCCGCGGCGGCCCACTCCAAGACGAGGCGCTGATACTCCTCGCGCTGCTCGCCGGTCAGTGTCCCGCCCGACCGGAGCCACAGGGCCCGGATCTCCTCGTTGACCTCGGCAGCCGATCGATCGGAGACGGGTTCAACAGTGGTGGACATGGTGTGAATCTTACGGGGGTCGTAGTGAAGACCGCGTGAGTAAAGGCCATCGATACGGACATATCGGACCGTGTTACTGATCACGTCCAACTGTCAACCCACGGCGTCCGATTCACCATCGCCGCAGCTCAGGCCTCCGCCGCCCCCAGCACGAGCACCTGAATCGCCAGGACGGCGGCCCCGCGTGCCCAGTCGTGGAAGTCGGAGACCTTCGTCTCCAACTCGACGGGAGCGGCCAGGGGATGCCGGTGGGAGCGGATGGTGTTCTGCACCACTTTGCCGGAGACGTCCATCAGGCCGACCCCCTCTCCGGCGAGGAGGATCTTCTGCGGCATCGCGAAGTTGGCGATCTGCGCCACCAGCGTGCCCAGGGCGCGGCCCGCCTCCTCGATGACCCGGGCCGGCATGGGCTCGCCCGCGGCGGCGAGGGCGAGGATCTCCTCGTACGTGCGGTCGCGGCCGGTGGCGGCCTGGACCTGGTAGCGGATGCTGGGGATGGTCAGCAGCGAGACGGCGCTGCCGCGCTCGCCGTCGGGGGTGAGCGGGCCGTTCGGGTCGAGGATCCAGTGGCGGCCGAAGCCGCGGTCCTCCTCGGCGCAGGACACGCGCTTGCCGTCCAGCACCAGCCCATAGCCGATGCCGGCACCGATGGTGAGGACGACGAAGCGGTCGAGGCCGCGGCCGGCACCGAACCAGGTCTCGGACTCGACCAGGGCGGCCACGTCGTTCTCGACGACCACCGGCAGCCCCGTGCGCTCCTCGACGAGCGCGGCCAGCGGCACGTCCCGCCACTGGAGGAAGGGCGACTCGGCGACCACGGCCCGGTCCTCGACGAGGCCGCCCACACCGATGCCGATACCGGCGAGCCTGGGGTGAGCCCCGGCCAGCTCCTGCGCCATCTCCCCCAGCACCTCGACGACCGTGTCCGGGTCGTGTGCGGTGAGCGAGCGGTCGTGCCGGGCGACGATGTCACTGCGGAGGGTGGTGACGACGCCGTACACCATGTCCTCGGTGATCTTGAAGCCGATGAAGGAGCCGGATTCGGCGACGACGGCCAGCGGCTGGGACGGGCGGCCCTGGCGCGCCTCCGCCGGAGCGCCCCCCTCGGGGACCTCGACGAGCAGCCCCGACTCGATGAGCGGCTTGGTGAGGCGGGTGAGGCTGCCCGCCGAGAGGTCCAGCCGTCGCGCGAGCTCGGTGCGGGAGAGCGGGCCGTGGACGAGCACCTCGATCGCCACCGAGCGTTCCCCCGGACTCAGTGGCAGCCAACTGGCGGTACCTGCGGTCATGAAGGTCAGACTCCCACATGATTTCTTTCGCCAAGGAAGTAACCAGGTCACTGTAGGCATCCCAAGACCCCCCGGCAAAGATGTCTGCACGGCCCTTGACGCCTCGATTCTTTTGCCACAAAAGTAAGTGGCCGAGGACGAGCCGCCGCAGACGAGGGAGTCTCCCGATGACCGTCGCCTCCAGCAGTCCTCCGTCACGCCTCCCCCTGGACGGCGTCACGGAGGCACGGACCAAGCAGAGGACGAGCCGGGCGGGCGCCCGGGAGGGGCAGGGTGACGGGCGGCTCGCCGCCGTCTTCCTGGCCCCGGCACTGCTGGGCTTCGTCGTCTTCCTTCTCTGGCCGACGCTGCGGGGCATCTATCTGAGCTTCACCCGCTTCAACCTGCTGACCCCGGCGGAGTGGGTGGGCCTGGACAACTACGTCCGCATGGTCAACGACCCCATCTTCTGGAACTCGCTGACGGTCACCGTCGAGTACGTCGTCATCAACATCGGTGTCCAGACGGTGGCGGCCCTCGCCATCGCCGTCCTCCTCCAGCGGCTGACCCAGTCGGCCTTCCTGCGAGGCATCGTGCTCACCCCGTACCTGATGTCGAACGTCGTCGCCGGTCTCGTCTGGCTGTGGGTCCTGGACACCCAACTCGGCATCGGCAACGAGATCATCAGCGCCGTCGGCGCCGACCGCATCCCGTTCCTCGCCGACGAGACCTGGGCGATCCCGACGATCGCGCTGATCAACGTGTGGCGGCACGTCGGGTACACCGCTCTGCTGCTGTTCGCCGGTCTCCAGGCGATCCCGAACGACATGTACGAGGCGGCCAGGGTCGACGGCGCGAGCGAGTGGCGGATGTTCTGGCGGATCACCATGCCGCTGTTGCGGCCGGTGCTCGCGGTCGTGCTGATCATGACGGTGATCGGGTCGTTCCAGGTGTTCGACACCGTGGCGGTGACCACCGCGGGCGGACCGGCGAACGCCACCAACGTGCTCCAGTACTACATCTACGGCTCCGCCTTCGCCCGCTTCCAGTTCGGCTACGCCTCGGCGATGTCCGTCGCCCTGCTCGTCGTGCTCAGCGCGATCACCATCCTCCAGTACCGGCTCACCCGGGCCGACCGGACCGACCTCGGCTGACGGAAGGGAGACACCGGTATGGCTGCCGTGACGACCACCACCACGACCGTACGACCGGTCCGGCGCGGGTTCTCCCCCGGGCGGGCCGCCGCCTGGACCGCGATGGGCCTGATCACCCTCATCACCCTGCTGCCGTTCTACTGGATCCTGCGCACCGCGCTCTCCACCAACGCGGGGCTCAACGCCGACCCGACCAACCCCCTGCCCGTGGGCCTCACCACGAGCGGCTTCGAGCGGGCCCTGGGTATGCAGTCGGCCGAGGAGGCCGTCGCGCAGGGCGGCGCGGGCGGCGGGCTCGACTTCTGGCGCTACCTGCTCAACTCGGTGCTCGTCTCCACCCTGATCACCGGATGCCAGATCTTCTTCTCGGCGATGGCCGCCTACGCGTTCTCGCGGCTGCACTGGCGCGGCCGGGACAAGGTGTTCGGACTGTTCCTGGCCGGGATGATGGTGCCGACCATCTTCACGCTGCTGCCGAACTTCGTGCTCATCAAGCAACTGCACCTGGTGGACACGCTGCTGGGCATCGCGCTGCCCAGCCTGTTCATGACCCCGTTCGCGGTCTTCTTCCTGCGGCAGTTCTTCATGAACATCCCCCGGGAGGTCGAGGAGGCGGCACTGCTCGACGGCGCCGGGAAGGTCAGGGTCTTCTTCCGGGTGGTGCTGCCGATGGCGTCGACGCCGATCATCACGCTGGGCGTGCTGACGTACATCACCTCCTGGAACGACTACTTCTGGCCGCTGATGGTCTCCTACAGCGACAGCTCGCGCGTGCTGACCGTGGCACTGGCGATCTTCCGGGCGCAGACCCCGGCGACCGGCGTCGACTGGTCCGGGCTCATGGCGGCGACGCTGATCGCCGCGCTGCCGATGCTGGTGCTGTTCGCCTGCTTCGCGCGCCGCATCGTCAGCTCCATCGGCTTCACCGGGATCAAGTAAGGGGACTGTGATGCGAATTCGTACGCTCGTCGCGGCGACCGGAGCGCTGGCGCTGTCCCTGGTCAGCGGATGCGCGCAAGGAGGCGCCGCCGGATCGTCCGCGAACACGGTCACCTACTGGCTCTGGGACGCCAACCAACTGCCCGCCTACCAGGCCTGCGCGAAGGGGTTCGAGAAGGAGAACCCCGGACTGAACGTCAAGATCACGCAGTTGGGCTGGAGCGACTACTGGACCAAGCTCACCGCCGGGTTCATCGCGGGCACCCAGCCGGACGTGTTCACCGACCACATCCAGAACTTCGGCCAGTTCGCCGACCTGAAGGTGCTCGAGCCGCTCGACGACCTCGGCATCAAGGACTCCGACTACCAGCCGGGCCTCGCCGCCAACTGGGTCGGCCAGGACGGCCACCGGTACGGCGCTCCCAAGGACTGGGACACGGTCGCCCTGTTCTACAACGGGAAGATGGCCAAGGACGCCGGGCTCACCGCCGAGCAACTCAACGACCTGTCATGGAACCCCAAGGACGGCGGCACCTTCGAGAAGGCCATCGCCCACCTCACGATCGACAAGAAGGGCAAGCGGGGCGACGAGCCGGGCTTCGACAAGAACAACGTCAAGGTGTACGGCCTGGCCACGGGCGGCGGCGGCTTCGGCGACGGCCAGACGCAGTGGAGCAACTTCACTGCGTCCGCCGGGTGGAGCTATCTGGACAAGCCGCGCTGGGGCACGAAGTACCAGTACGACAGCAAGACCTTCCAGTCGGTCATCAAGTGGTACTTCGGCCTGGCGAAGAAGGGCTACATGCCGCCCCTGTCGGACTACAACATCCAGTCCAACCAGCAGAATACGCAGGTCGCGGCGGGGAAGGCGGCCACCGCGTTCGACGGGGCCTGGATGATCTCCACGTACGCGGGCTTCAAGGGCCGGGACATCAAGACCGCCCGGACTCCGGTCGGACCGACCGGCAAGCGCGCCACCATGATGAACGGCCTCGCCGATTCCATCACCAAGGCCTCCAAGAACAAGGCGGGCGCCCGGAAGTGGGTGGCGTACCTGGCCTCGGACAAGTGCCAGACCGTCGTCGGCAGGTACGGCGTCGTCTTCCCCGCCACTCCGGCCGGCACCGAGGCCGCCGTCGCCGCCTACAGGAAGAAGAACATCGACGTCTCCTCCTTCACCGACCCCGTGGCCGACAAGAGGCGCTTCCGGACCTTCTCGTACCCGATCGCCAGTTACTCGGCGGACATGACGGCACTCATGCAGCCCGCGATGGAGGACATCTACGGCAACGGCAAGCCGGTCAGCAGCCTCGACCGGACCAACGACCAGATCAACCTGATCCTCGACCAGTGACCCGACCAGTGAAGGACACGCCTCACATGACGTTCTCCCTCGGCATCGTCGGCGCCGGCCAGTTCTCCGGCCAGTTCGCCACGCTGTTCCAGGCCCATCCCGGCGTCAGCGACGTGTACGTCACCGATCTGCTGCCCGAACGCGCCGAGCAGCTCGCCTCCGCCCAGGGGCTGTCCGGCACCTTCCCCTCGTACGAGGCCATGCTGGAGTCGCCCGCGGTCGACGCGGTGGCGATCTTCACTCAGCGCTGGACGCACGGCCCGCTGGTCGTCCAGGGCCTGAACGCGGGCAAGCACGTGTACTCCGCGGTCCCCATGGCGATCACCGCCGAGGAGATCGCGGCGATCATCGAAGCGGTCAAGGCGACCGGTCTGACGTACATGATGGGCGAGACCAGCCAGTACAACCCGGCGACCGTGCACGCCCGCAACCAGATAGCCGAAGGCGCCTTCGGGCGGCTGTTCTACGCCGAGGGCGACTACGTCCACGACATGGACCTGGGGTTCTACGAGGCGTACCAGTACAGCGGCGGAGAGAACTGGAAGGCGACCGCCAGCTATCCCCCGCTGCTGTACCCGACGCACGCGGTGGGCGGGGTGCTCGGCGCCTGGCAGACGCACGCGGTGAGCGTGTCGGCGATCGGGGTCGAGGACGACCGGGGCGACGGTGTCTTCGACAAGGAGGTCAGCCAGTTCGGCAACGACGTCTCCAACGCCACCGCGCTCTTCGAGGTGGCGGGCGGCGGCTCGTTCCGTACGAACGAGTTCCGGCGGGTCGGCTACCCGTCCCACATCCGGGAGTCGCGTTTCCGGTTCTTCGGGACGGAGGCGAGCATGGAGCAGCTCGCGACGGTGGCGCTGTGGCAGGACAAGAAGGGGGTGCAGGACATCAGCGAGTTGCTTGAACCCAAGCAGACCATGGCTCCTGACGACCCGTCACTCCAGCACATCGCGCCGGACCTGCGGGCCGCCTTCACGTCCGGTTCGGCGCCGGTGCACGACCGAGCGCGGCTGCCGCGGGAGTTCGACCACCTGCACAACGGGCACGAGGGCAGCCATCACTTCCTGGTCGACGACTTCGTGACGGCGGTCAACACCCGCACCCTGCCGTCGGTGAACGCGTGGGTCGCCGCCCGCTACACCCTGCCGGGCATCGTCGCGCACGAGTCCGCGCGGCAGGGCGGGGTACGGCTGGAGATCCTGGACTTCGGGGACGCGCCTGAGCTGTGACGCCGGGGCCGGGCGCCTGTGCCGTATCAGGTGCCCGGCTTGCGGCCGTACACGAAGACGTCGTCGTTGGTCCTCAGCAGCGACCAGTACTTCTTCGCGGCGGTCTTCGTCATGTTGACGCAGCCGTGCGAGCCGGGCGGGTTCCACACGCTGACGCCGACCGAGTGGAAGGCCTGCCCGCCGTCGAAGAACTGGCTGTACGGCATGGGCACGTGGTAGATGCTCGACACGTGGTCGATGTGCCGCCAGTAGATCTTCTTCAGGCCGGTGCGGGTCTCGTACTTGTCGCGGCCCGTGCGCACCGGCACCGGCCCGTAGACGAGCCTGCTGCCGTCCTGGATCCAGCTCAGCTGAAGGGTCAGGTTGACGCAGGCGATGCGGCCCTTGTTCGTGGGGCACTTGCGGTCCCTGTTGGGGTTGGTGCCGACGGCCTTCTGCTTGTTCATGAGGTCCATCACGCCCCAGGTGACGGGGCCCGCGTAGCCGATGTTAGGCGTGATGCCGTGCTTGTTCTGGAATGCCCGGATCGCCGTGCAGTCGGCGGGCGACTGCCTGCCGTCGACCGGGCGGCCCAGAAATTTTTCCACCTGCTTCTGGTACGGCCCGGCCTGCGTCGTGCAGCTCCCGGCCGCCTGCGCGGGCGCGGCGCCCAGGGCGAGCGTGAGCGGTGCGACCAGTCCGGTGATGCCGAGTGCGACGGCGCTTCGTCTGCGTATGTCCCCCATGTCGGGCTTCTCCCTTTCGCGTGTCCCGTGCGGTCTCTGAGTGTTGGACCGGCGCACGGGCCGTGCGGTTGTATGCCCCGTCAGGCTGTGACAAAACGGTGAACTTGCTTGCCGCGGAGTCGTCCGGCGGGCAGTTTGCGCCCGTACGCCACGAGGAGGAGGTCCTGTGCGGCGCCGTGCAGGGGTGTGCCGGCGCCGAAGCTCCAGTCGAGGTCGTCGGCACGCAACTGGACGCCGGTGAGGTCGACACCGAAGAAACCGAAGGCCCTGGGATTGACGCCTGCCAGGACGTGACGCAGCCGGTCCTCGGGTACGTGGCGGTCGAGGTCCAGGGCGACACCGATGTCCAGCCCGTGGATGACGTCGTGGCCGAGAGCGGCCGCACGCCCGCCCACCGGCGGTCTCCACGGGTGGTCGGCGTACTCCCGCAGGAAACCCGCGAGCCGCTCGGGCGTGTGGGCCGCGGCGTCCGCGCGGGCGAGCCGGTCCGCCATGCGGTTCACCCTGCCGCCGTCCCTGGCCAGCTCCCACAGCACTCGGGTCGTCGGGTACCGGAACCCCATCGACATGTGGGCGACGACCTCCCGCACCCGCCATCCCGCGCACAGGCTGGGTGCCTCCCACTGCATGGGCGCGAGGGTGTCGAACAGGTCGGCCAGATCGCGGCGTTCGGCGGCGACGCAGGCGGTGATGTCGTTCGCTGAGGTCCCCATACGTCAAGGATCTTGATGGCCGGCCCATAAGTCCAAGAACTGGATCAGCTGATAACTAGCATGACTGGTTATGGAGTTGAGGCAGCTGCAGTACTTCGTCACGGTCGTCGAGGAGGCCAACTTCACGCGGGCCGCCGAGCGGCTCCATGTGGCGCAGCCCGGGGTGAGCGCGCAGATCCGGCAGCTCGAACGGGAGCTGGGGCACACGCTGCTGGACCGGTCCGGACGGCGGGTGCGACCGACTGAGGTCGGGGAGGCGGTGCTGCCCTACGCGCGCGCCGCGTTGACCGCCGTCGAAGGGGTGCGGCAGACGGTGGACGAGTTCACCGGCCTGCTGCGGGGGCGGGTCCGCATCGGGCTGGTGCCGGGCGTGGTGGGCCACGAGGCCGACGTGGCGGGGGTGTTGGCCGACTTCCACGCGGACTGCCCCCAGGTCGAGATCACCCTCACCGAGGACACCTCGGACCGGATGCTCGACGCGCTCCGCCGCGGGGAGCTGGACATCGCCGTGGCCGGGATCGGGAACGAGGAACCGCCCGGCATCGCACTTCACGTGGTCATCGACGAGCCGCTGTTCGCGGCCGTGGCCCCGGGGCACCCGTTCCTCGACGCGCACTTCGGTCGTACGACCGTGCCGCCGGCCGCGCTGCGTGGGCAGCCGCTGATCAGCCTGCCGCGCGGGACCGGGGTGCGCGCCGTACTCGACCGGCTGTGCGCCGAGGCGGGCTTCCAGCCACGCATCGCCTTCGAGGCCGCGGCTCCGCAAGCGCTGGCACGGCTGGCCACGCGAGGGCTCGGCGTGGCCGTGGTCCCGGCGCCGTGGGAAACCTCCGGACTGCTTGCGCTGCGGATCGACGACGACCGGGCGCGGGGGCGGATCGCGCTGGCCTGGCGGACGGACGGGCCGGGCGGCCCGGCGGCGCGGTCACTGCTCGGACGGTTCCGTGAGGCACTCGCGCAGTAACCGCACCGCGCGGGTGAGGACGTCCGGGGTCGCCGTGAAGGGCAGGCGCAGGTGGTGGGTGAGGGTGGCGCGGTCGGTGGAGAAGAGCGGGCCCGGCGTCAGGGCGAGGCCGCGCCGGGCCGCCCGGGCCGCCAGCTCCGGCGCCGTCGGGGTCGCGCCGAGGCGCAGCCACAGGGACAGGCCGCCGCCGGGGATCGTGTACGTCCATCCGGTCCCGTCGAGGAGCCCCGCGAGGTGGTCGCGCTGGGCGCGCAGCCGGGCGCGGCGGTCGGCGAGGACCGCGTCCAGTCCGTCGCCGAGCAGTTCGGCGGCGATGAGCTGTTCCAGGGGCGGCGGGGACAGCTGGGGCTGGAGGGGGTTGCGCCGCAGTTGTCGTACGAGATCGGCGGTCGCGCGGATCCAGCCGACCCGCAAGCCGCTCCAGAGGATCTTGCTGGCCGAGCCGATCTGGATGACGCCGGGTCCGGCCAGGTGGGGCTCGGTGCCGGGCGTGGTCCTGAGGTCGAGTTCGCGCATCGTCTCGTCGGCGATCACCGGCAGCGGGAGGCGGGCGATCTCCGCGCGGGCCGCCCCGCCCATGTGGGCGCCGGTGGGGTTGTGGAAGTCGGGGATCAGATAGGCGAGTTGGGGGTTTCGGCGGTGTATCGCGGCCATGAGATGGTCGGTGTCCCAGCCGCCGGACGCGGAAACGGGCACCGGCAGCAGGCGCGAGCGGCGGCCGCGCAGGACGGCCAGCGCGCCCGGATAGGTGGGACTCTCCACGGCGACCGGTCGTCTGCGGTCGGTGTGGAGATGGTCGACGAGCAGGGTGAGTGCGGCCTGGGCGCCGGAGGTGACGAGGATCTGCTCCGGGCGGGTCGGCAGGCCGGTCCGGGTGTAGCGGTCGGCGAGGAGGTCGCGCAGGCGCGGCAGGCCCGCCGTGGCGACGCCGGAGTCCACGAGCAGGGCCGCGCTGCGCCCGGCGGCCCGGTCCAGGGCGGCGAGGTAGGCGTCGTGCGGTGCGGCCGTGACGGCGAGGGTGAGATCGAGGTCCGCGTCGCCCGCCCCGCCGTGGTCCAGGGACCAGGGGGTGGTGCGTTCGGTGAGGCGGGCGGGCAGCCGTACGACACTGCCGCTGCCGTGCCGGGTGTGCAGCCAGCCGTCGTCCCGCAGCCGGGTCAGGGCGGTGACGACGGTGCCGCGGCTGAGCCCCAGGGTGCGGGCGAGCTCCCGCTCGGACGGCAGCCGGGTGCCGGCGGGCAGACGGCCGTCGACGACCGCCTCGCGGACGGCCGCGGACAGTGCGTGGGCCAGCGGGCCCTTCCGGTCGCGCCACGTGCCGAGCGCGGCGGCGAAGCCTGTTTCCATTGATCCAGTTTCCCTCAACTGGACCAGCCGTGGGTGGTGTGCGTCCGCCTAGGCTCCCTGCCATGCACCGCACACTCGCCGACGATCTCTCCCGGCTCCCCGAACTCCTGCAGTCCGCCCGCGACCTCGCCGCCCGCGAGGTGACGGGGCTGGCAAAACGTCCCGTGGTCCGGCTCGACAAGACCCCCGGCCGCGACCCCCTGCCCGCCGAGGGTGCCGGTGCCGAGGGCGCCCTCGCACGGTTCGCCGAGCGGTGGGCGCCGGGCTTCTCCGGTTCGGCCGGCCCGCGCTACCTCGGCTTCGTCACGGGCGGCGCCACGCCGGCGTCGGTCGCCGGGGACTGGCTGACCAGCACCTACGACCAGAACGTGTCCGGGGCGGCCGGGTCCTGGGCGACGGCGCTGGAACGGGAGACGGTGGCCTGGCTGCGGGAGCTGTTCGGTCTTGGCGAGGAGCACTCCGGGGCGTTCGTGACCGGTGCGACGGTGTCCAACACCGTGGGGCTGGCCGTCGCCCGCGAGTGGCTGGGCGAACGGCTGGGTGTGGACGTCTCGCGGGAGGGCGCCGCCGCCCTCGGCCCGGTCGACGTGCTGTCCGGCAGCCCGCACTCCAGCACCTCCAAGGCGCTGTCCGTGCTGGGCATCGGCCGGGGCCGGCTGCGCCGGGTGCCCGTGCTGCCGGACAACCGCGAGGCCGTCGACGTGGCCGCCCTCGACGCCGCCCTGGCGGAGCTGGGCGGTCGGCCGGCGATCGTCGTGGCGAACGCCGGCACGGTGAACACGGTCGACTTCGACGATCTGCGGGCGATCGCGGCGCTGAAGGAGCGGTACGACTTCTGGCTGCACGTGGACGCCGCGTTCGGCGGCTTCGCCGCGCTCTCCCCCGCGTACGCGCATCTCGTCGACGGGCTCGACGCGGCGGACTCGGTCTGCGTCGACCTGCACAAGTGGCTCAACGTTCCCTATGACGCGGCCGTCCAGTTCACCCGCCGCCGGGACCTGCAGGTGCGGGTCTTCCACAACGCCTCGCCCTACCTCGGCCTGCCCACCGGCGAACCCGACTTCCTGCACCTCACCCCGGAGAACTCCCGGCGCCTGCGCGCCCTGCCCGCGTGGTTCTCGCTCGTGGCGTACGGCAGCGCGGGGCACCGCGAGATCGTCGAACGCAACGTCGCGCTCGCCCACCGGCTCGGCGAGGGCGTGGCCGCGCTGGAGGGGCTGCGCCTGCTGGCGCCGGTCCGGCTCAACGTCGTCTGCTTCACCCTCGTCGACCAGCCGACGCAGGAGCGGGTGGACGCCCTGGCCCAGGCGGTCGCCGTCTCGGGCGAGACGTTCCTGACGCCGACGGTGTACGACGGGGTGCCCGCCGTGCGGGCGGCGTTCAGCAACTGGCGTACGTCACAGGCGGATGTGGAGCGGGTGCTGGCGGCTGTCGCTTCGGCGCGGGTCGGCTGAGCGTCGTGGGAGGGGAGTCGGGGGCAACCTTCCTGCACGGCCAGGGAGTTGCCTCCGGCCCGGTCCCCACCGACTCGGCGGCCCGCTGAGCCAGGGCCGAGGTCAGCCCCCGGGGGGCCCGCGGGCGCTCCTCCGGCGCAGGGCGGCGAGATCAGCCCTTCGGCACGGTTCGCCTCGTGGGCGTCCTAGTCGGCTCCTGCCGTGGGAGTTCCCGACGGGAGCGGACCGGGGAGAGGAAGACGGGCAGGAAGGCTGTCGCGAGGAGGGCGCCGCCCACCCACAGGCTGGCGCGTACTCCGGCCAGTTCGCCGAGCAGGCCGGACAGCGCGGCGCCCACCGCCATCGCGCCGGTCAGTACGCAGCGGAACGTGGCGTTCATACGGCCTAGGAGGTCGTCCGGCGTCATCCGCTGGCGCAGGCTCACGCCGAGGACGTTGTCCGCGCCGATCTTGAACATGACCACCACCCAGCCCGCCCCGGCGAGCCAGAGCCAGGGGCCGCGGCCGATCAGCGGCACCAGCAGCCCGGCGGGGGCCGACACGAGACCGGCCAGGCCGAGCGTACGGCCGTAACCGAGGCGGCCGGCGAGGGGGCGGGCGCAGCGGGCGCCGAGCAGCAGACCGAGGCCGCCTGCTCCCCAGTAGAGGCCCAACGCCCCAGCGGACAGGTGGAGTTCCCGGACGAAGAGGATCGGCAGCATGGTGTTGACGACCTGTGAGCCGAGGTTGCTGAGAGCCGCGGTGAGCGCGAGCGCCCGCAGTTCCCGGTTGCCGAAGACGTGCCGCACGCCTTCGGCGATCTGCTCCCGCAGTCGCACCCCGGGCGGCGAAGCAGGCGCGGCCTCCTCACGACGGACGGCGAAGAGCTGAAGCGCCGAGCCGAGATACGCGCCCGCCGCACAGAGCACGGCCACGGGCGCGGTGAGCAGTTGGACCAGCCCGCCACCCGCGCCACGCCCGGCGACGCTGCTCGCCGCCTGCAGGCTGACGACGGCCGCGTTGGCCTGCACCAGGGCCGTACGGTCGACCAGTCCGGGCAGGACGCTCTGCGAGCCGATGTCGAAGAACACGGTCGCACACCCGTTGAGCAGGACCACCGCGTACAGCTGACCGAGGGTGAGCGCGTCGAGGTACCAGGCCACGGGCACCGAGGCGAACAGGGCCGCGCGGGCGAGGTCCGCGCCGATGAGGACACGACGATGCCGCATCCGGTCCACCCAGGCCCCGGCCGGCAGCCCGATGAGCAGGAACGCCAGGGTGCCGAGCGTGGCGAGGGCGCCCACCTGACCGGGCGCCGCGTCCAGCGCGGCCACGGCGATCAGGGGGACGGCGACATAGGTGACGTTGGTGCCGAGCTGACTCAGGGTGGAGGCGGCGAACAGGACACGGAAGTCGGCGATGCGCCAGGGGGACGCGGGCGGGAAGTCCGTCCGAGGGTCGGTCTGCACAGGGGAAACGCTGCCCGATACCCACCGGGAAGGACAAGTGAATAGATCTACAGGGACAGTTAAGCTTCCCTACGCTGTCCTGGTTGTCCGGTCATCGCCCGGAATCCCGTGTTGACCGCCGTGAGCCCACCGTCGACACGCAGGGACGTGCCGGTGATCCAGGACGCGTCGCGCGAGGCGAGGAAGGCGACGGCGCCCGCGATGTCGTCCGGTTCTCCGACACGGCCCAGGGGGTACAGCTCGCGGATCGCGTCGAGTTCGGCGTCCCGTGCCTCCCACGCGGTGGTGCGGACGGTGCCCGGCACGACCATGTTGACCCGCACCCCGCGCGCCGCCGCGTGCCCGGCGAGGGTGCGCGTCAGGGAGCCGAGGCCCGCCTTGGCCGCGCTGTAGGCGTGGTTGCCGAAGTCCTGGAGACCGTTGACGGAGCCGACGTTGACGATCGCGCCGTGCCCGGAGGCGGCCAGGTGGGGCAGGGCGGCACGGGAGCACCGGTAGGCGCCGGTCAGGGTGAGGTCGAGGTCGCGTGCCCACACCTCGTCGGGCTCGTCCTCGAACAGCGGGGCGTCGGGGGTGCAGGCGTAGGCGTTGTTCACCAGCACGTCGAGGGAGCCGAACGCGGCGACGGCGTACGCGACGGCCGCCTCGACCGCGGCCCGGTCCCCCACGTCGCAGCCGAACGCCTCGGCAGCCAGGCCCTGTTCGCGCAGAGCCACCGCCGTCCGCTCGGCCTCCGGCAGGTCGACGTCGGTCACCAGGACCCGTGCTCCCTCCCGGGCGAACCGGCACACGGTGGCGGCGCCGATACCTCGGGCCGCGCCCGTGACGAGAACCCCGTATCCCTCGAAGCGCTTCGTGTCCGTCATGGGGCCGACCGTAGTGCCACGACGGCCGACCGGGCGGCTACCGTGCGTCCATGTCGGAATTCCTGCAGCAACTCCCCGCCCTCATCGGCGTCGTGATCGGTGCGCTCGGCTCGTACCTGGCGGTCGTCCGCAGCGACCGGATCCGTTTCCGGCGTGACCGGGAGGCCCACTGGGAGGAGCGGCGGCTGGCGGCGTACCGCGACTACGCGGGGGCGTTGAAGAAGTCAGTGGTGCTGACGAACCGGATCGCCGCCGGTCTCGGCAACGATCCGCATCCGCACCCCCTGACGCCCGAGGAGGCGGCTCCCCTGATGGCCGAGGCTGCGGCGGCCGTCGACTCCCACTGGGAGTCGTTGCTGCTGCTCGGCAGCTCTCAGGTGGTGGAGCGGACACGCGCCTGGATCGTCGTCGTACGGGAGATGGAACGGTTCCTGGGCGAGCGGACCCGGGATCCGCTGACCTGGCAGGCGCTGCTGGAGCGGCAGCGGGCCGCTCGTGAGGGGTACTACCGGGCCGTGCGGCAGGACCTGGCCCTCCCGGCCGACCCCGCCGCCCACGCACCACTCCCGCCGACGGGCCAGGCCTGACCTCACCGGTACCCGGTCGTGTCCGCCGGTTTCCCCGCGTCCTGGACCTCGACGAGGTACCGCCAGGCGTCCGGGCGGCTGCCGTCGAGGTCGGTGAAGCCGTACTCCTGGGCGAGGCCGCCGCTGGAGAGGGACTGGCCGTTGAAGCGGGGCACGTCGGGGTCGGCGGCGAGGGCGGCCACGGCACGGCCGACATAGCGAGGGGTCTCGGAGATGGCGAAATGGGGAACGCTGTCGAGGGCGTCGCGCCAGTTCTCCTCGGTCACCCCGAAGTGCTCCAGCATCATCTCGGAGCGCATCCAGCCGGGGGTGAGGGCGACGGCGGTGGCGCCGCGCGGGCCGAGTTCGTGGCCGAGGGAGAAGGCCATCCGCAGCACGGACGCCTTGGCGAGGTCGTAGAAGAGGTTGTTGCGGTAGGCAGTGCGGTTGTACTCGGCGGTGCCGTCGGTCATTTCGACCACCAGGCCGCCGGGGTGGCGCAGGAGCAGGGGCAGGGCGTGGTGGCTGGTGATCGCGTGCGTCTCGACCGCCAGCCGGAGCAGCCGGAGCCCCTTGTCGAGATCGTGCTCCCAGACGGGGACGTCGAACTCGAAGAGCTTCTCGCCGCCCCAGATGTCGTTGACGAGGACGTCGAGGCGCCCCTGCTCGTGGGCGATGCGGTCCACGAGGGTGCGGACCCGCGCCGGATCGAGGTGGTCGGTGGGGACCGCGATGCCCACTCCGCCGGCCTCGGTGACCAGGTCGGCGGTGTCCTCGACGGTCTCGGGGCGGTCGTACTCGGAACGCTGCCCCCGGGTGCTGCGTCCGGTGACGTACACGGTGGCCCCGGACGCCCCGAGTTCCACCGCGATCCCCCGCCCGGCTCCCCGTGTCGCTCCGGCGACGAGCGCGACCTTGCCCTTCAGCGGCCCAGACATGTCCGGCCTCCCGTTCTCGTGGTTCCCGAGTGCTGTCACCTTCGAGAGTGACGGGAAAGCCGGACATCCTCTGTCGCCGTTTACGCGGGAGCCGCTCTTTACGGAGGAGTCACTCGGACGGCCTGTGGCCCACGCCGTCAGTGTCCCCGGGCGATCCACTCCTGCAGGTGCGGAGCCTCGGCGCCGATGGTGGTGGAGTCGCCGTGGCCGGTGAGGACCTGCGTCTCGGGCGGCAGGGTGAGCAGGCGGTCGCGGATCGAGTCGATGATCGTCGGGAAGTGGGAGAAGGAGCGGCCGGTGGCGCCGGGACCGCCCTGGAAGAGGGTGTCGCCGGTGAACACCGTGCCCAGGCCGGGGTCGTACAGGCAGACCGCTCCCGGGGCGTGGCCGGGGGTGTGCAGGATCCGCAGGTCGGCGCCGGCGGCCTCGATCACCTGGCCGTCCTGCAGCCAGGCGTCGGGATCCCGGTCCGGGTGGGTCTGCTTCCACAGCGGCAGGTCGTCGTGGTGCAGCCAGATGGTGGCCCCGGTGCGGTCGGCGAGGGCGGGGGCGGCGTCGACGTGGTCGTTGTGGGCGTGGGTGCACACGATCGCGGTCAGCCGCCGGTCCCCGACAGCCTCCGCGATCGCGTCCGCGTCGTGTGCGGCGTCGATCACGATCACCTCGTGGTCGTCCCCGACGATCCACACGTTGTTCTCCACGTCCCAGGTGCCGCCGTCGAGGCTGAACTGCCCGGCGGTGACGAGGCGTTCGATGCGGGCGGCCATCACAGCACCACCACCGAACGCAGCACGTCGCCGTGGTGCATCCGCTCGAACGCCTTCTCCACCTCGTCGAGCTGGATCGTCTCGGTCACGAACGCCCCGAGGTCCAGGCGGCCCTGGAGGTGCAGGTCGATCAGCATCGGGAAGTCCCGCGACGGCAGACAGTCTCCGTACCACGACGACTTCAGCGCACCGCCCCGTCCGAAGACGTCCAGCAGCGGGAGTTCGAGCTTCATCTCGGGAGTCGGTACGCCCACCAGGACGACCGTGCCCGCCAGGTCACGGGCATAGAACGCCTGCTTGTACGTCTCCGGGCGCCCCACCGCCTCGATCACCACGTCCGCGCCGAACCCGCCGGTCAGCTCGCGGATCGCCTCCACCGGGTCCGTCTCGCGCGAGTTGACCGTGTGGGTGGCGCCCATGGTGCGGGCGGTGTGCAGCTTCCGGTCGTCGATGTCCACAGCGATGATCTTCGCTGCCCCCGCCAGCTGCGACCCGGCGATCGCCGCGTCCCCGACACCGCCGCAGCCGATGACCGCGACCGTGTCACCCCGGCCCACGTTGCCGGTGTTGATCGCCGCGCCGATGCCGGCCATCACCCCGCAGCCCAAAAGCCCCGCCACCTGCGGAGCCACCGACGCATCGACCTTCGTGCACTGGCCGGCCGCCACCAGCGTCTTCTCCGCGAACGCGCCGATCCCGAGAGCCGGGGAAAGCTCCTGACCGGTCGAGGCGAGCGTCATCCTCTGCTTCGCGTTGTGGGTGTCGAAGCAGTACCAGGGCCGACCGCGCAGACACGCCCGGCACTGCCCGCACACCGCACGCCAGTTCAGGATCACGAAGTCACCCGGCGCGACATCGCTGACGCCCTCGCCGACCGACTCCACCACCCCGGCCGCCTCATGCCCGAGCAGGAAGGGGAACTCGTCGTTGATCCCGCCCTGCTTGTAGTGCAGGTCGGTGTGGCAGACGCCGCATGCCTGGATCTTCACCACGGCCTCGCCCGGCCCCGGGTCGGGGACCACGATCGTCTCGACCCGCACCGGTTCGTCCTTCCCCGGTGCGATCACGCCGCGCACTTCCTGCGCCATGGTGCTGCCCCTTTCATACGGCGGCTCTGCCTCTCCCTCCCGACCCTAGACGTAACTGATCAGTAACGGCGCCCGAGCCCACGGCATACCCTTGCCGGTACCTCGACCAAGGAGCACCGTGACCATCGCAGAGACGGAGACCGGCGCGCCCCCGTGGCGACTGCTGCTCGGCTACGTTCGGCCGCACCGATGGACCCTTCTGCTGGGCGCGGTGCTCTCGCTGCTCACCGGGGCCACCGGGCTGCTGCTGCCGCTGGTGGCGCGGGGGCTGATCGACGACCTGGGGCACGACCGTGCCATCACCAGCGCGCTGCTCACCATGTCGGGTCTCGTCGTCGCCAACGCGGCGCTGGGGGCGCTGGGTTCATACGTGCTGCGGCGCACCGCCGAGTCGGTGGTGCTCGGCGCGCGGCGCTCGTTGTCGTCGTATCTGCTGCGCCTGCGGATCACGGCGGTGGACCGCAGCGAGCCGGGTGATCTGATGGCCCGCATCACCTCCGACACGACCCTGCTGCGCGAGGTCACCACGGACTCGCTGGTGGGCCTGGGCACGGGCGGGCTCACGCTCGTCGCGACGGTGGTGATGATGGGGCTCGTGGAGCCCGTGCTGCTCGGGGTCACGCTGGCCGTGATCACGGGCGCGGGCGTGATCCTCGGTCTCATCGTGCCGCGCATCAACCGGGCGAGCCGACGGGCGCAGGACGCGGTCGGGGTGATGGGCGCCTCGCTGGAGCGGGTGCTGGGCGCGCTGCGCACGGTGAAGGCGTCCGGTGCCGAGCACCGGGAGGAGCGGACGCTGCACGGCGCGGCCGAGGAGTCGTGGCGGCAGAGCGTGAGCGCCGCCAAGTGGTCGGCTGCCGCGGGCAACACGGCGGGACTGGCGATGCAGGTCGCCTTCATCACGGTGCTCGCGGTGGGCGGGGCGCGGGTGGCGACCGACGCCATCGACGTCGGCACGCTGGTCGCCTTCCTGCTGTACGTCTTCTACCTCATGTCGCCGATCCAGCAGGTGGTCGGCGCGATCACCCAGTACCAGACGGGCTCGGCGGCCCTCACCCGCATCCAGGAGGCGCTGAGCCTGCCCGCCGAACCCCCGGCCGGTGTGGTCGAGTTGCCGTCGGCCGATGCGCCACCGGCCTCCCTCGCCTTCACCGAGGTGCGTTTCCGGTACGCCGACGACCTGCCGTACGTGCACCACGGGGTGACGTTCGAGGTGCCGGCCCGCGGCATGACGGCGTTCGTCGGCCCGTCCGGCGCGGGCAAGACCACCGTGTTCTCCCTCATCGAACGGTTCTACGACCCCGAGTCCGGCCTGATAACCCTCGACGGCCGGGACGTCACCGACTGGGAGCTGCACCGGCTGCGGGCCGCCATCGGCTATGTGGAGCAGGACGCCCCCGTGCTGTCGGGCTCGCTGCGCGACAACCTGCTGCTGGGGAACCCGGGGGCGGACGACGGCACGCTCACGCGCGTGCTGAAGACCACCCGCCTCGACGGGCTGGTCACCCGGCTGCCGAAGGGGATCGACACGCTGGTCGGGCACCGCGGCACCAAGCTGTCGGGCGGCGAGCGGCAGCGCGTGGCCATCGCCCGGGCCCTGCTGCGCCGGCCCCGGCTGCTGCTGCTCGACGAGGCCACCTCGCAGCTGGACGCGGTGAACGAGGCGGCGCTGCGCGACACGGTCGCGGATGTCGCCCGTACGACGACGGTGCTGGTCGTCGCCCACCGGCTGTCCACGGTGACGATGGCCGACCGGATCGTCGTGATGGACGCGGGCCGCGTCCGCGCGGTGGGCACGCACCGTGAGCTGGTGACCGCCGATCCGTTGTACGCGGAGCTGGCGGCCACGCAGTTCCTCGCCACCGCGGAGTGAGCCACCCGCCCCCGCTTGCCGGGGCGGTAACAGCGGAGGAGTCTCGAAGGTGAGGGCGAGACGGCCCGTCGTCCCTGCGGGCCGCGGTCTTTCGAGGAGGTCATCATGGGCACCGCGGCAAGCTCCACCTTCGACCGCAAGACTCTGCGCAGGGCCATCGAAGGCGATGCGTCGGCCCTTCTGTCGCTCTACGCGGACGACGCGGAACTGCGCGTCGTGGACCACAACAGCCAACCCAGCAGCCCCCGTGTCCTGCACGGACGCGACGAGATCGGCGAACTGCTCGACGACGTCTACAGCCGCGACCTGACGCACAAGCTGGAGGAGTGCATCGTGCAGGGCGACCGCGCCGCCTTCAGCGAGTCCTGCGAGTACTCGGACGGGGTGCGTGTCCTCGCCGAGTCGATGGTCACGCTGCGCGACGGCAAGATCGTCGAACAGACCATGATCCAGGCGTGGGACGAGTAGGGAGGAAGTCCAAGGGTCCAGGTCACCGGTCGGCCGGCCTGGACCCGTTCGGCCCGTGCGGCGGCTGCTCGGTGGCGTCGGGCCCGGACTCGGCCGCCAGGACCAGCTTGCGCAGCAGGTCGGCGAGTGTCCGCTCCTCCTCGGACGTCAGTACGGCGAGGAGCGCGGCCTCGCGCGCTTCCTCCGACGCCGCGTGCTGCTCGAACGCCGCATGGCCGGCCTCGGTGAGCCGGACGCTGACGCGGCGGCGGTCGACACTGTCGTGGGTGCGGGCGATCAGCCCGGCCTCCTCGAGCGGACCGAGCCGGGACGACAGCGCGCCCCGGGTCAGACCGAGCCGGTCGGCGAGCAGGGAGGGGCTCGCCGTGTAGGGCGGGCCGAACCGGCGCAGCGTCAGCAGCACCTTGAACTGCCAGTATCTCAGCCCGTCGTCGTCGAGGGCGTCCCGCCGGGTCTGCGCGGTGTGGCGGCCGAGGATCGCCAGCCGCGCGATGATCGCCTCCTTGAGAGGGTCCATCCCGTCGAGTTCCTGCAGCCACAGCTCGACGTGCCGGTCGACCGAGTCCCGCGCTCCCTGCTCCCCCACTTCCCGACCCCGTCTCCTGCCTCGCACAGTGGTTTTCTTGTGGATAGTTTTTCGCATAACTACCTTCCGCGTCATGACGAATGACACAAGAAGCTCCGTGCCGTCCCACGAACTCATCGCTGCAGCTCGCGAGTTGGGGAGAGCCGGACGGTGGGACACCGCGACGAGCCTCCTCGACGCGGCGTCGGTCACCGACCCCGGCGCCCAGGCCCGGATCGCCGTCACCGCCGCCGAAGTCGCCCTGGAGCGGGACTGGTTCACCGGTACGGACACCGCCGCGACGCGGATCGAGGACGCCGAGCGTGAGTGCCCCGACGGCGACTGGGACCTGGACCTCGTCCGCCTGCGGCACACCTACACGCGGCTGTTCCTCGTCGACGGGGCGCTGCGCTTCGGCCCGCGGGGCAAGGACCCCCAGGAGCTCGCGGACCTGCGCCGCCGGGCGCGCGAGCTGCGCGACGGCGCCCCGGACGACGCACGACGAGGCTGGGCGTCCCTGTACCTGGGGCTGATCACCGACAACCACTTCGCCGAGCGGGCCGCCGCCCCCGACCACTACGAGGCCGCCCTGCGCGCCGCCGAGTCGGGCGGCGACGACCTGCTGGCCCGCGAGGCACTGCGCCACCTCGGCGACCACGACCACGACACCGGGAACCACGCCCGCGCCCAGGACCGCTGGCGCCGGGCGACGGCGCTGGGCGCCCGGTCCGGCGCGGTCCCGGGCACGCTCTCGCAGCAGATGCTGCTGGCGGTGCTGGCGAGGGACGCAGGCGACGAGGCGGCGGCCGGGGCACTGGCCACGGAGGTCGCCCGCTGGGCGGAGGCCGTGGGAGCCGTACGCCTCGCGGCGCAGGCGAGCGCCTTCCTGGCCGGGGTGGACCCGACGGCGGCCCCGCCCTCGGAGACCGTGCCGGCCAGGCCCTGAGCTGGTGGCGGGCCCGTGACTGGCGCTGAGGTGGAGCACCACCCGGGAGCGGTCTGGGCGAAGTGGATGCCGTGCGCCCGGGCGAGGCGACCGCTCGGCTCAGGAGTGCGTCATGTCGCGGGCCCGGCTGGGGGCACCTCCCAGGCCCTTGAGGCACTGGGGGAGGACGGCACCACCCTCGCCCGGCGCCTCGTCGGGAACACCGCCGAAAGGGCGACCCGCATCACCGGCCGCACGGGCACGGCGCCCACCCTCGCGACCGTCCTGGTGGGCGAGGGTCCGGCGTCCGCCACCTACGTCCGTATGAAGCAGAACCGCTGCCGCAAGGCAGGGATCGGCGACGTCGACTTCGACTCGGCCCTCGAGCGGGCCTGCTCATCAGGCCGGTGCCGGGCGGCGTCGGCCCGATGACCATCGCCACGCTCCTGGAACAGACCGTGGACGCCGCCGCCCGGCGGCTGGGGCTGTGACGGTCGGACGTCACAGCCGGGGGTGACCTACGTCAGCGTCCACTTCTGGTTGTCGCCGCCGTTGCAGGCCCACAGCACCATCTGGGTGCCGTTGGCCGTGGCCGCGCCGTTGGCGTCGAGGCAGAGGCCGGCGTTGACGTTGGTGAGGGTGCCGTCGCTGTTCACGTTCCACTTCTGGTTGTTCTGGCCGTTGCAGTCCCAGATGACGACCTTGGTGCCGTTGGTGGTGCCCTGGTTGTAGGCGTCGAGGCACTTGTTGCCGTACACCACGAGCTCCTTGCGGGAGGTGTACGTCCACGCCTGGTTCTGGCCGCCGTTGCAGGCCCACAGCTCGGCCTGGGTGCCGTTGGGTGCGGCGCAGGCCGCCACCTCGCGGCAGATAATGTTCGTGATATCGAACGTGGATCGGTTTTCCGAACGCGTCGCGGGCCGAAGCTGGATCCACCCGGGGGTGAAGTCAACGGATGCGACAGAGGTGAATGGGTTGTGTTCCACGGGTCGTTCCCCTCAAGTCGTCCGCCGGGCGGCCATACTGACCGTCGTGCGAGTGGCGATCATGACAGCGGGCTCCCGGGGTGACGTGGCCCCCTACACCGGCCTCGGGCACGCGCTCCTGCGCGCGGGACACGAGGTCACCCTGGTGACACACGCCCGTTTCGAGCCCCTGGTGGCGGGCTCGCGACTCGGCTTCCACGCGCTGCCGGTGGATCCCCGGGCGGAGCTGGAGTCATCACGTGGGCGGGGGCTGCACCGCAGTGCGAGCAGCGTGGGCAAGCTGGTGCGGGTGGTCGAGATGGCGCGGGCGCTGGTCGGGCGGATGACCGACGACCTCGTGACGGCCGCCCACGCGAGTGACGTGCTGCTGCTGTCCACTTCTCTCGCTCCGCTGGGGCACGCCATCGCCGAGGGGCTACGCCTGCCGAGCCTCGGTGTCTATCTCCAACCCCGCCACCCCACACGGGAGTTCGCACCACCCGTCCTCGGGAGCGGCTCCTGGGGAAGCTTCGGCAACCGGCTCGCATGGCACGGTGAGGGTCTGGCCGTGGAGCGGGTCTTCGCCCAGGCCGTCCCGGCGGTACGGGCCCGGCTGGGGCTGCCCCGCTCCCGTCGCCCCGGTGCCTCACTGCGGGCGCGCGAGCGCCAGGGGTGGCCGGTGCTGCACGGCTTCAGCCCGCTGGTCGTGCCCCGGCCGCACGACTGGCGTGCGGGCCTCGACGTCACCGGCTACTGGTGGCCGTACGAGCGCGAGAGCCGACTTCCCCCGCACGTACGGGACTTCCTGGACGCCGGGCCCGCTCCGGTCTTCGTCGGCCTGGGCAGCGCAACGGTGCCCGATCCGCGGCGGCTGAGCGCGGAGGTCGTACGGGCGTTGCGTGGGGCAGGGCTGCGCGGGGTGATCCAGCGGGGCTGGGCCGGGCTCGAGGCCTCCGGGGACGACATGCTGACGATCGACGAGGTCCCCCACTTCCTCCTCTTCCCTGAGATGGCCGCCGTGGTCCACCACTGCGGCGCGGGCACCACGGCGGCCGGACTGCGCGCCGGCGTCCCGGCCGTACCGGTCCCCGTCCAGTTCGACGAAGGCTTCTGGGCCGCCCGCCTGGTCGGCCTGGGCGTGGCCCCGCAGGCCGTCCCCCTGCGCCGGCTGACCGCCGAGACCCTGACGTCGGCGCTGATCCGGGCCACCCGCGAGCCCGGGTTCCGGCGGCGGGCACAGGCGTTGGGTGTGCGCGTGCGTGAGGAGGACGGGGCGGGTCCGGTGGTCGAGGCGGTGAGCGCTCTGGGCCGGTAGGGGCACGACCGGCGGAGGCGCCGGGGGGCGGCAGTGATGCACACGCCTACGGCGTGTCACCCCATGGTGCGGTCGACACCTCACTCGCGGCCGCCCGCACAGCCGACCGCGGATGCGGCCCGGGCGGGGGTGCCACCCCCGCCGTCAACCCCGCCGCGCCGCTCGGAGCCTGCTTGTCCTCCCACCCCACCGGCCGCAGGAGGCCCAGCAACTGACGCACCAGTTCCTCGACCACCTCGTCCAGCGTCGCGTCCACCCAGCCCGCGCTCCAGTCGTGCAGGAGGCCGTTGACGCTGCCGATGAAGGCTGCGGCGGGCAGGCGGTAGTCGCGGGTGACCGCTTCTCCGCGTTCGGCGGCGGACGTGGCCTCGGCGCGGATGAGGTCGACCCAGCGGGCGCGGCGGGCCAGGCGCTGTTCCTCCAGGCGGGGGCTGACGCCGATGATCTCGACGAAGGTGATGCGGATGCGGCGGGGGTCGGCGGTGACGTTGGCGGCGTAGGCGCGGAAGATCGCGGTGACGCGGTCGGCGAGGGGCAGGTCCTGGGTGGCGGCGAACGCGGTCACGACGGCCCCTTCCGCCCAGTCGTTGACCTGGAGGTGCAGGGCGGCCAGGACGTCCTCGAGGGTGCGGAACTCCTCGTAGAACTGCCGGGTCGACAGGCCCGCCGCCTCGCTGAGCGCGGCGACGGTGGTGCCGCGGTAGCCGGGGGTGTCGCCGAACAGCTGGAGTGCCGCGTCGAGGAACCTGCGGCGCCGCTCCGCCTGCCGCTCCTCGGCGGTCTTGCCTCCGTACCGGCCCTTCGGTGCTCTGAGTCTGCCCGCCACTGACCCCACCCTCCGTATGTCGACCCGAACTCCGGCTCCCCCCTACCAATTTTGTCGTGTACGCAGTCTTGTGGCGAAGGGGCCCTCTTCCTTACTTTCCAGTAAGTACAGTCTGAACGCATCGGTATTCAGATTCGCACCGCCCACTCGGCATGCCCCCCAGCCAGAGGAGAGAGCACTCATGCCTGCCTTCAGAACCAGGCACCTTTGCTCCGTAGCCGTCGCCCTCGTCCTGACCGTCACCGCCCCCGCGACCGCCGCGACAGCGGTCGGCGCCGCCTCCGGCTCCAGCTCCGCCGCGCTGCGCGAGGTGATGTTCGTCGGGAACAACTGGGACGGCACCGCGGACGTCATCAAGTCGACCGGTGACTTCGCGAAGGTCGGCCGGATCAATGTGATTCCGGACAAGGACCAGCGGATGGCGGAGATCAACGCCGACCCCATCTGGTGGATCGCCTTCATGACCATCCGCAACTCCGTCGGTGAGGGCCACGACCAGTTCGTGGACGACATGTACTCCACGCCGGACGGGAAGTCGGTCGTCGTCTCACGGCCGAGTTTCGGCGACGTCGTCTCCATCGACCTCGCCACGGGTGCCCTCAACTGGCGCTTCCGCGTGTCGGGTTACCGTTCCGACCACATGGCCGTCTCCCCCGACGGCACCCGGGTCGCCGTCTCCGCCTCGACCGCCAACACCGTGCACGTCCTGGACATCGACACCGGCAAGCAGCTGGGTTCGTTCGCGACCGGCGACAAGCCGCACGAGAACATCTTCTCCAAGGACGGCAAGACCATCTGGAACATGGCCATCGGCGATGTCAACACCGCGCTGGACGCGCCCTGGCTGGACTGGACGAAGGGCGACCGGCGCATCACCGTCGTCGACGCGACCACGTTCAAGCAGGTCAAGACCGTCGACATGCGGCAGCGGCTGGACGTGATCGGTCTGAAGGACTACTCGGACGCCGTCCGCCCGGCCGTGTTCTCACCCGACGAGTCGAAGCTGTACTTCCAGGTGTCGTTCTTCAACGGCTTCTTCGAGTACGACGTCGCGACCGACAAGATCACGCGGACGAAGACCCTGCCGAAGAACTCGGCCACCAGCGACGACCGCGCGACCTTCGTCAACGACTCGCGCCACCACGGGCTGTCGATGAAGCCGGACGGCACGAAGCTGTGTGTCGCGGGCACGATGGACGACTACGCGACCGTCGTCGACCGCGTCACCCTCCAGGAGGGCCCACTCGTCCCCGTCTCCAAGCCCTACTGGGCCACGGTCAGCGGCGACGGCAAGAGCTGCGTCGTCTCCGAGAGCGGCGCCGACCAGGTCACGGCCATCGACTTCACCACCGGCAAGAAGACGGTGTCCGTCCCGGTGGGCGACCACCCGCAGCGGGTCCGACTGGGCCATGTGACGGCCGACTGGACCAGCCCGGCCTCCTGACGCGCCCTCGACCCGCCCGCCGCCGGGTGATCTCCTCGTGCAGCCGGCGCTGCCGGGCCCGCAGGTGGTCGAGCGCGTTCGCCTGCGGATCCTTGAGGATGGCGGCGATCTCGTCGGGGGAGAAGCCGAGTTCGCGGTAGCAGAGGATCTGCTGGAGCCGGGCCAGGTCGGCGTCGTCGTAAATCCGGTAGCCGGCCCGGCTGCGGCCGCCGGGGGTGAGCAGGCCGGTCCTGTCGTAGTGGTGCAGCGTGCGCACCGTCACGCCGGCGAAGGACGCGACCTGCTTCACGGAGTAGCTCATCCACCTGCCCTTTCGGGGGGGCCAGCGTGAACCCTGACGCGAGGGGAGGGTCAAGCGCCCCTCAGCCGCCGGTCTTGGCCGCCCAGGCCGTCAACTCGGTCCGGGCGGCGGCCAGCAGGTCGGCGGAGGGTGCGGTCGCGCCGTTGGTCACCAGCGCGTAGTGCAGGGTGCCCGAGTCGGAGTCGGTGAGCAGCAGTCGGCGGCTGCCGGTGCCGCCGGGCTCCGGGGCCGCCGCGACGGGAGTGGTGTTCGTGTACGCCGGCGGGGCGTACGCCGTGCCCAGGTCGGAGACGACGGTGGTCGTGGAGGTCGGGAAGGACGCCGGGAGGTGCAGTTCGGTGGGTGCCGAGCCGCTGCCCGACCGCCACAGGAGCAGGCCGTACTGTCCGGAGCCGACCAGGCGTGCCACGTTCGGCAGAGAGCTGGGGACCGGGTTCCACGTCAGGGTGGCGGAGCCGTCGCGGGAGCGGTCCTCGTAGGTGAAGGCGACGGTCGTGCCGGAGGTGGCGCTCGGGTAGACGCGGTCGAGGAGCCGGGCGTCCTGCCGCAGGGTCGGCTTGCCCGAGTCGTCGAGGCGTACGGCGGAGAGGTCCTCGTCGTTCCAGGCGTCGCCGGAGGTGAGCACCTTGTCGGGGTTGCCGTTCATCGGCTCGTGGTGGCGGCCGTTGTAGAGGTCCCACTGCCATTGCGATCCCGAGAGCACCGGCCCGCTGGTAGCCGTCTTCGTCCACCAGGTGGAGCCGGGGAGGCGGGAGTCGAGGGCCTGGTACATCGCCTTCAGGACGGTCGGGGCCTTGTCGGAGACGGTCCCGGCGAGCGGGTGCCCGAACTCGCTGACGACGGCCGGCGCCTTGGTGACGGTGGCGCGGTCGCGGACCGTGCCGAAGTCGCCCGCGTACTGCCCGTCGGCGGCCTTGCCCCACATGAAGACGCCGGAGATCGCCTTCTGGTCGTAGAAATGGGTGTTGAAGACGTAGCGTGGGCCGAGCGTGCCCGCGTCGAGCAGGCCGCCCTGCTGCTTCTGGAAGTCGATGTTGGCGTTCCAGAAGAGGTTCGGCTCGACGAAGGCGGGCTTGTCCTGCCAGCCGGCCGCGTCCATCCTGGCCCGGAACTTCACGTAGAACGGCCACAGCACGTCCCGCTCCCAAGTGCGGCTGGTCTGCCCCGAGTCGTAGACGCCCGCGTGCGGCTCGTTGTACGGGTCGAAGCCGACGACGCCCGCGAACTGCTCGGCGGACAGGTGCTGTTTGACGTACGTCATGGTCTGCTGGGCCGTGGTGAGGAAGGCGTCCTGGAGGCCGTACGCGTTGTGCCAGAAGTCGTACGACGCGCGCTTCACCGCTTCGTTCTGGGTGATGTTCTGGCCCCAGAACAGGCAGATCCCGCAGGACTCGTCGGGGTAGTTCCCGGCGTCCACGGCCCACTTGGGGGCGCCGTCGCCGGTGTACCAGCTGTCGGGGTCGAAGAGGTGGCGGGAGTAGAGGTCCTGGTGGAAGTCGGGGTAGACACGGATGCCGGCGTCGAGGAAGGCGCCCATCTGGTCGGTGGCGGCGGCCAGATAGGCGGTGTCGACCTGCCCGCGGGCGGGTTCGGCGTGGGCCCAGGAGAGCAGGAAGCGGACGGAGTTGCCGCCTCCGAGGGCGCGCAGCGCGGTGGCGGACTTCTTGGCGTCGGCGACCGAGGCGAAGGGCAGGCCGCCGTTCTCCTCCAGCTTGGTCTCGCCGGAGACGTTGTAGCCGCGCAGGACGACCTCGCGGCCCTGGCCGTCGATGAAGCGGCCGTTGGACACGGTCAGGGGCGTGCCGTCGAACCATTGGGAGTCGGGAAGGGGGGCGGCGGTGGCGGGGCCGGGGCCCACCACCGTCAGGAATCCGCTGAGGACAACCAGAACGACAAGGAGACGAGCCCTGATTTTCGTCATGTCCACTACAGTCCGGTGATTTCCGGACACCGTCAACACCACTGACTCACGAGTAAGTTCCTGTGGCCGTCTCAAGCCTGCGCGCGCCTGGTGACGTTCAGCAGGTAGTCCCTGCGGTTCAGCGGGTTGCGGTCGGCCCCGGCAAGGCGCGAGCGCCCCCGTCCGAGGACGAGGGCGCTCGCTTGTGCCGCTTCCCGTTGCTGCTATGCGTGTACGTGCCGGTGGCCGCGACCGTGCCCGCGGTTGGTGAACACCCGGTACAGCGCGAGAAGGATGACGGATCCGACGATGGCCGCGATCCAGGTGGACAGGTCGAAGAAGCCGTCGATCGAGTCGACTCCGAAGATCACCTTGCCGAGGAAGCCTCCGAGCAGTCCTCCGGCGATACCGATGAGCATGGTGATGATGATGCCGCCCGGGTCCTTGCCCGGCATGAGCGCCTTGGCAATGGCCCCGGCGAGCAGACCGATGACTATCCACGCGATGATGCCCATGGGGTTCTCCTAGCTGTCGGTTCGCCCAACGTGTTTCCAAGGAACGGGCGGCCAAACAGCAAGCCGGGGCGGGAGCCCCGGGGGTGCCCCGCCGTCACACGCTCCTCAGGGAGAGCCCGTGCGTCGTCGTGTGCGCCCGAGCGATAGTGAAACAGGTCGGTACGCCCTTCAGTTGCCGAAGCGCGAGGAACCGAGAGTGACCAGGTGGCCGACGAGGCTGATCTCGACGCCGTTCGCGGTGGCGCGCGCGGCGGTGAAGCCGACGCCCTCCGGGAGAGCGACCCTCCACGCGGACGTGGCCCGTTCGGCGCCGGGAACGGTCAATGAGAGCTCGTTGCCCTGCGCCAGGAGCGTACCCGTGCTGCTCAACGCCTGCCCGCCCACCGTGCCCGAGACCTTGACCCGTGCCGCCTGACCGTCCGACCCCGGAGCCTGGGAGAGCTTCAACGGGCCTCCGTCGCCCGCCAACCGCGTCACCACGTCGGACAGTTCCTTGTAGGAGAGGGTCAGGGTCCCGGTGGCGAGGTTCGCCTCGGCGCTGCGCGCGGTCAGCGAGGTCACCTGCACGTCGCGCAGGTCGAGACGGAGCCGGTCGACGTGCAGATAGCCGCCCTGCGCGTTGGTGGTGGTGTCGATGGTGAACCCTCCCGCGTCCAACGTGACATGGCTGAAGTCCCGCCGCGCCGCCTGCGTCAGAAACGGGAAGCCCCCGATCCCCACGTCCACATGTCCGTCGGTGGTGTTCCCGTAGCTGTACTTCTCCTTCGCGAGCTGCGCTGCCTCCTTCTCCGCGTAGTGCACGGCCACCCGGTCCGCGGCTATGAAAAGGACGGCGAACACCACCAACGTGATCGTCAGAACCTTCACCCATCGACGTCTCACGCCGCCCCCTCCACCTTGTTCGTCTTCGCGCGCTGATGACGTGATCATGTAGGCCACGCTGCACTGGGGACCCCTGCTTTACAAAGGGATTGATCGCGCCATACCGAGTGCGCGCCTGCGCTCAGCCGGTGTTCCGGTCCGGCTCCGCTCCGGTCCCGATCAGGAAGTCGGTGAGCGCTGCGGCGAGTTGTTCGGGCTGGTCCTCGGGGACGAGGGTGGAGGAGTCGGCGATCTCGATCAGCCGGCCCTTGGGGTACAGCTCCGCGAGTCGGGGACCGTGTTCACGCGGCATCAGTCGGTCTTCGGCCGCCCAGACGACCAGTACGGGGCGGTCGAAGTCGCGTAGTTCCTCGCTCCAGGCCAGCAGGGTCCTTCGCCCGGGCGCCGACGTGGCGAACTTGGCGAAGTCCCTGCGGATGGCCCTGCTCCGGGTCGCGGGAGCGAACCAGTCGTCCATGATCTCGTCCGGGATTCCGCGCAGGCTCATCCCGCCGTATCCGTTGCGGTTGTTCCGGAACGCGGGCACGCGCATGAGCCGCGTGAGAAGCCGGACGCCGCCGGGAACCCTGCACACATGGGCAACCGCTCTGGCCGGCCCCGGCGGAAAGTTGTCGAACGCCTCGCAGGCCACCAGCACCATCCGCGCGATCCTCCGGCCCTGCTCCTCCGCCACCAGGAACTGGCCGCCGCCCCAGTCATTGAGGACGAGAGTCACCTCGTCGAGCCCCAGCCGTTCGATGAACTCGCCCAGCAGTCGCGCCACACCCCGGTGGGACAGGTCGGCGTCCGGGTTCATCGGCCGACGATGACCGCCGAGGGGCAGCGTGGGCAGGACGCAGCGATACCCGTCCAGCAGCGGTACCACTTTGCGCCACTGCGTCTCGTTCATCGGCAGGCCATGACCGAACACCAGCACCGGCCCTCCGCCACCGGTGTCCTGAAAGTCGATCGGCCCGGACGACAGTTCGATCTCCGGCATCGCACCCCCATGTGATAGATCGTTCTACAGAAACACATCGCGACGGAAGCAGTCGCGCCCTTTGGCGCGATCCACCACTCTTTCTCCGGCGGCACGCAGCAGCCGAGGAAGGAGACGACCCGCCCGTCCGGCGCCGAGTACGGCCGGACGGTGCCGGCCTTGCCGGAGAGCGCGTAGGACCCGGTCGCGTCCGTCGCACCCGCCTCCGAGGCGGCCGCGGACGGCCTTGCCGCCACGAGTGGGTCCACGCCGGTGCGGAGTGGTTCGACCGCTGGGTGCCCGACCAGAACACGGCGAGGTCCCTCGCCTGCTCGATGATCATGATCCTGGCGGGCGTGCACATCCTGCCGTCGCGGAGTCCTCCGTGTGACCTTCGCAGTCACAAGGTCGATACTTCAAGGATGCGTGAGATTCTCCCGGTGCTGAGCGGCTGGTACGGCGCGGGAGCCCCGTTCGGGCTCGCCACCGTCGTCGCGGTGAGTCGGAGTGCGCCGCGCGATCCGGGGGCCGCGATGGCGGTGGGGCCCAAGGACGAGGTTGTCGGGAGTGTGTCCGGGGGCTGTGTCGAGGGCGCGGTGTTCGAGCTCGCGCAGGAGGTCGTGGCGAGCGGGGAGGCCCGGCTGGAGAGCTTCGGGTACAGCGACGAGGACGCCTTCGCGGTCGGGCTGACCTGCGGCGGCGAGATCACCCTGCTGGTCCGTCCCGTCACGCCCGAGCGCGATCCCGCTTTCGGTGCGGTCGCGGAGTCGGTCGCCGCGGGCGAAGCGGTGACCGTGGCGACCGTGTTCGACGGTCCGGCCCCGCGCGGTGCCGCCCTCGCCGTCTGGCCGGATCGTGTGGCCGGCACGCTCGGCGCGGCCGGTCTGGACGCGGCGGTCACCGCGGACGCGCGCGGTGAGCTGGCCCTGGGTGCGACGGGTGTCCGGCACTACGGGCCGCACGGGGAGCGGCGCGAGGACGCCGTGTCCGTGTTCCTGCACTCCTTCGCACCGCCGCCGCGCATGCTGGTCTTCGGCGCGATCGACTACGCGGCCGCCGTCGCTCGCATCGGTGACTTCCTCGGCTACCGGGTCACGGTGTGCGACGCGCGCCCGGTCTTCGCCACGGCGAAGCGGTTCCCGCCGGGCGTCGAGGTGGTCGTGGAGTGGCCACACCGGTATCTGCGGGAGCGGGACACCGATGAGCGCACGGTCGTCTGCGTCCTCACTCACGACCCGAAGTTCGACGTACCGCTCCTGGAGGAGGCGCTGCGTCGGCCGGCCGCGTACATCGGGGCGATGGGCAGCCGCCGTACGCACGACGACCGGCGTAAGCGGCTCGTCGAGGCCGGCCTCACGGACCGCGAGCTGTCCCGGCTGCGCTCGCCCGTCGGGCTCGACCTCGGGGCCCGTACGCCCGAGGAGGTGGCCGTGTCCGTGGCCGCCGAGATCGTCGCCCTGCGCTGGGGCGGCAGCGGCGCTCCGCTCAGCGCGACGGACGGGGCCATCCATCCGCCCGGGAGGGCGACGGCAGAGCTCCGTCATGGCGAAGCCCCGTAACGGCAACCCCCGTCACACCCCGTGACGCGGCGACCCCCGTCACACCCCGTGACGGCGATGGTCCGCGACGATCGCCTCCAGGTGGCGCAGCGCCGCCGTGACGCGGGACGGGTCCTCGCGGAAGAAGGGGTCCTCCGGTACCGGGAGCGACCCGGCGAGGGCCCAGCCCCTGCCGCGTGCCCAGGTGGCGTCGTCGGTGTCGACGGCCTCGCGGAAGGCGGGCAGTGCCGAGGCGGGGAGGAACTTCCAGGCGGGCAGCAGATCCACCGCCGGGTCGGCCACGGCGAGCGTCCCGAAGTCGATGACCGCGCTGAGCCGGCCGTTCCTGGCCAGGAGGTTGCCGGTGGCGAGGTCGCCGTGGATCCACACCGGCGGCTTGTGCCAGGCGGGCGCGGCGAGGGCCGCCTCCCACACCTCCTCCACCGCGTCGACGTCGACGAGGTCGGTCCTGCGCAGCGCCTCGATCTTGGGCCGGACGCGGGCCTCCGCGGCCAGGGAGTCGCGGGCGTCCCCCATCGGGACCCCGCGGAAGGCGTTGCTCTGCTCGGGGCCGGGCCCGTCGGTGGCGTCGACGCCCTGGAGGGCGGTGAGGAAGCCGGCGAGGTCGAGGGCGGTACGAACGGGGTCGGCGAGATCCTCGGTGGTCGCCGTCTCGCCGTCCAGCCAGCGGTACACCGACCAGGGGTACGGGTAGCCCTCGCCGGGTTCACCCTGAGCCACCGGTTCCGAGACGGGCAGCGGCAGGTACGGGGCCAGGCGCGGCAGCCAGCGGTGCTCCCGCTCCACCTGGCCGGCCCAGTGGGCGTAGCGCGGCAGCCGTACGGACAGCTCGTCGCCGAGCCGGAAGGTGGCGTTGTCCATGCCGGACCGCGGGACGGGGGCGAGGGGGAGGTGCGCCCAGTGCGGGAACTGGGCGGCGAGAAGGCGGTGGACGAGGGAGGCGTCGATCAGCACAAGGATCATGCCAGCGGGTCCCGGGGCGATGCGTCCACCGAATTTCGGCGTGTGCCATCGGAATTCCGCCCGTGCGGCGGCGAAAATTCTCCGCCTTTCTCCCCGGTTTCGGGGGTGTGGGGTGGACCGAGAGGGGTACGCGCCACTCAATGGAGTGGGCCCATCGCCTTCTCCAGATCATTCCCTCGTGCAGAGGAAGGAGGTCCGTTGACAGCGCACCAGTCGCGAAGCCGGGCCGCTTCCGGGCGAGAGGACCGGAGCGGCCCGGCCCTTGTGTCCCCTGAGGCCCCTGGGGCGTGGCCGCCGGACTAGACGCGCTGCGGCAGCCGGTGCAGTTCGACGTCGGTGACGTGGCCGTCGGCCAGCGTGGCCGTCATGTACGTGCAGTGGGGCTGACGGCGGCGGTCGGTCGGGGAACCCGGGTTGAGCAGGCGCAGGCCGGTCGGGGCGGTGGTGTCCCACGGGATGTGGCTGTGACCGAAGACCAGCACGTCGAGGTCGGGAAAGCGGGCGGCGCACCGGGACTCGCGGCCCTGGGCCGGGCCGGTCTCGTGGATCGCGCCGAAGCGGACACCGTCCAGCTCGGCGTACGCCACCTCGGGCAGCCGGGCGCGCAGGGCGGGGCCGTCGTTGTTGCCGTACACGCCGATCAGTCGTCGGCTGCGGCTCTCCAGCAGGTCGAGGGTGGCCGTGTCGACCCAGTCCCCGGCGTGGAACACGACATCGGCGTGCGGGAGTTCGGCGAGCAGGGGCGCGGGCAGTTCCCGGGCGCGTTTGGGCAGATGGGTGTCGGACATCAGAAGCAGACGCACAGGGTCAGCGTATGGGCTCCCCGCCACGGCGTCGCGATTCGGCCACCTCTGCCATATGGCCGAAAAGAGCAACATCCGCTCCCCCAGGGTTAGCATCGGGCCAGGCGCGCGCCAGAGCAGCCAGGCGCACGGCAACCGACCCGAGGGGGCCAGGAGCCCATGCCGGTCAAGGTCAGCGTCATCGTTCCCGTGTACAACCCCGGGCCGTACCTCGAGGACTGCGTCGCGTCACTGCTGCGGCAGTCGATGCCCGCCGACTCGTACGAAATGATCTTCGTGGACGACGGTTCCACCGACGAGACGCCGGCCCGGCTCGATGCGCTGGCGGCCGAGGACCCGCGCGTCCGGGTCGTCCACCAGGAGAACTCCGGCTGGTCAGGCAAGCCCCGCAACGTGGGCATCGCCGCCGCCCGGGGCGAGTACGTGATGTTCGTCGACCACGACGACCTCCTCGGTGACGAGGCCCTGGAGCGGATGTACGACTACGGCGTGGCCAACGGCGCCGATGTGGTCGTGGGGAAGATGGCCGGCAAGGGGCGTGGCGTGCCGGTGGAGCTCTTCCGTACGAATCGTCCGCGCGCGACCGTCGCGAACGCGCCACTGATCGACAGCCTCACCCCGCACAAGATGGTCCGCCGCGCCTTCCTCGACGGCATCGGTCTGCGTTTTCCCGAGGGCAGGCGGCGGCTGGAGGACCACGTCTTCGTCGCGGAGGCGTATCTGCGCGCCGAGCGCGTCTCCGTGCTGAGCGACTACGTCTGCTACTACCACGTCAAGCGCGACGACGAGTCCAACGCGGGCTTCCGGCGCTTCGAACCGGCCGGTTACTTCAAGAACCTCCGGGAAGCCCTCGACGTCGTCGAGCGGTACACCGATCCGGGGCCGCTGCGGGACAGGCTCTTCCGGCGCTGGCTGCGCGTGGAGATGGTCGAGCGGCTGCGCGGGCGGCGCCTCCTCGCCTTGCCCGAGGACTACCGCCGGGAGCTGTTCGAGGAGATCCACGGGGTCGTCGTCGAGCGGTTCGGGCCGGGCGTGGCGGCGGGGCTGCCGCCCGCTCAGCGGGTCGTCGCCGCGCTTGCCGCCGCCGGCCGGTTCGACGACGCCGTGGCCTTCGCGGAGTGGGAGGCCGCCCTCGCTCTCCGGGCGGAGCCGAAGGGCGTGGAGTGGCGGGGCGGGAGGCTGCGGGTCGGCCTCACCGCCGAGTTCGTACGGGACGGGCGGCCGGTGGAATTCCCCACCGGCCCCGTGTCCGACGACGAGCCTCCTCTGGACGCGGCCGAGGCCGTGACGTGGGTGGGTGCGGACGCCGTGGTCCGCTTCACCACGGCCTCGGCCGATCTGCAGCTGAGAGAGCGGTCCAGCGCCGCGCCGTACTTCCAGCCGGTGGAGGTCACGCGTGAGACCGTCCCGGTCGGCGACGGCACCCGCGTGCGGCTGGTGGTGCGCGTGACGTCCACCGTCGACCCGGCCCGCGCGGTGAGCGGCGGCCCCTTGGGCGACGGCCTGTGGGACGCCTTCGTACGGGTCAGGCTGGGCGGCTGGACCAAGGAGTGCCGGCTGGGCCCGGACCCGCGGACAGGCCGTCCGACTCCCTGCCACGCCGGTGTGGTGGACGGGCTCGTGGTCCTGCCGTATTGGACCCGCCCGCACACGAGCCTCGCCCTGGACGTCGGCCGCGCGGGCGCGCGGCTCGGCCTCGGCGGCATCGCGCCCGGGGACGTCACGGTCGAGGGCGGGCGGCTGCGCGCGGTGCTGCCGCTGTACGTTCCTGGGCCCACGGGTGTGCTGCTGCGGCTGACCGGCGCCGGTGCCTCCGTCGACGTGCCGGGCACGCTGAGCCCTGCCGCCCCCTCCGGCCTGGAGGCCGCCCTGCCCGTCGGTGCGGTGACCGGGACCCGGCGGGTCGCGCTGTGCCTGGCCCCGGACGCCGGGCCGCCCCGCTTCCACGCGCTGCCGTTCGCCCTGCGCTTCGGGTTTGGCGGGGCCCGGGTGGTGCGGGTCCCGCGGCCCGGTGTCTCAGGGCGGCTGGCCCGCAGGGTGCGGCGGGTGCTGGGCGCGGCCGTGGGGGTGGGGAGGGCCTAGGGCTGTGACCGGAGAGGTTCGCCGGAAAGCTCGCGGCGTCCGGTGCGGTGCCTCGCAAGGCGGAGCACGCCCCGTGTACTGGATGTGCTCGGATCATGCGACAACGCGGCGGTGGGGGCCCCTCCCGCGCGAGCGAAGCCGAGCGTGGGGGAGCCGTGCCGGACGCCGCGAGCCGGTGAACCCCTCCGGTCACAGCACCAGGGCGTCGCAGGGCGGGCGGGACTTTCGCAACACGCCCTGGACAGCCCGGGGCACAGTCGAGGCACGGAGGTGACGAACCGCATGCGGCCCCTGGAGACAGCCGGTGCCTGGGTCCTCGAACCCGCGGTGTTCCCGGACGAACGCGGCAGCTTCCACGAGTGGTACCGCGGTGCGCAGTTCCGCGAGGCGACCGGTCACGACCTGGCGCTCGCGCAGGCCAACTGTTCCGTCTCGCGCCGGGGCGTCCTGCGCGGGGTGCACTTCTGCGACGTACCGCCAGGCCAGGCCAAGCACGTCACCTGTGTGCGCGGTGCCGTCCTGGACGTGGTGGTGGACCTGCGGGTCGGCTCCCCCACCTTCGCGCGGTGGGAGGCGGTGCGGCTGGACGACGTCGACCGACACGCCCTGTTCCTCGCGGAGGGGCTCGGGCACGCCTTCCAGGCCCTCACCGACGACGCCACCGTGGTCTATCTGTGCTCGACCGGATACGCGCCCGAGCGGGAGCACGGGGTGCACCCGCTCGACCCGGCTTTGGGCATCGCCTGGCCCGAGGACCTCTCCCCGCTGCTGTCGCCGAAGGACGCGCAGGCCCCGTCGCTGGCCGAGGCGCAACGGGCGGGGCTGCTGCCGTCCTACGCGGCCTGCCTCGCGCACTACGACGGGCTCAGGGGCTGACTCCGCTCCCCCGTCACCACGACCGGCTCAGGTGCCGACGCCCACCTGTTCCAGGGCCCGGCGGACCGGCTCCCAGCCCTGGGCGCGCCGGAGGCCCAGGTTGCGGGCCCGGACGAGGGGTCGCCACAGGCCCGCTTCGAGCAGTGTCTCCGGGCGCACGGCTCCCGCGCGCTCCAGGATCGCCTCGGGCACCTTCTGCGGGTCGGGCACGTCGTACTCCGCGACGATCTCGTCGTACCGGTCGCGCAGCGCGGTGTTGCGGGGGTCGGCGCCGAAGACGACGAGCTGTCCGGTGGGCTGGGTGTCGACGAGGACGGTCACGAGGTCGGGGCGGTGGCGGGCGAGGATCTCGGCGAGTTTGTAGACGTCGCCGGTCCAGGCCGTGGTGTGGCGGTCGCGTGCGGCCTCGTCGATGCTGCGGGGCAGCATGTCGTCGAGGACGATCACGCTGCCCCAGCCGGAGTACCGCTCGACGTTGATGAAGTCGCGCAGCGCGTACTCGAACAGGTGCATGCCGTCGATGAAGGACAGGTCGAGGGTGGTGCGGCGCCAGTGGCCGAGCGGGTGGCGGGCCCGGCGCAGGTTGCGCAGCGGGTGACGGCCGCCCTTGAGGTGGGCGAGGGGGTTGGCGCGGGCGAAGAAGTCGTCGCTGGTGGCCTTCACCAGGTGGACGTCGCACCGGATCTCGGAGGTCACCTTGAAGGCGGGGTCGACCGCGATGCTGGGGACGCGGGAGAGCTTCAGGCTGCGGCCGTCGTTGACGCCGATCTCCAGGTAGTTGCGGTTCGCGGTGACCTTGTGCAGTTCCCGTAGGAACTCATGGCGTTTCACGCGGGGACTCCTTGCCGATCAGGGGCAGTGCCTCGTGCAGGGCGGCACGCCAGTCGCGCGGTGGCGGCAGGCCGGCCTCCTGCCAGCGGCCGTGGGCCAGGACGCTGTACGCGGGGCGCGGCGCGGGCCGGGGGAAGGCGGCGCTGTCGGTGGGGCGCACCCGGTCCGGGTCGGCGCCGACGCCCCGGAACACCTCGCGGGCCAGGTCGCACCAGGTGGCCTCGCCGGAGTTGGTGGCGTGGAAGACGCCGTGGGTGTCGGGGCCGATGCGCGGGCCGAGGTCGGCGAGGCGTGCGGCCACGTCCGCGCTCCAGGTCGGCTGGCCCCGCTGGTCGTCGACGACGGCGACGGTGTCCCGGCGCGCCTCCAGGTCGAGCATCGTGCGTACGAAGTTGCGGCCGTGGGCTCCGTACAGCCAGGCCGTCCGGACGACGGCGCTCGCGTCGGGGAGTTCGGCGCGCACGGCCAGCTCGCCGGCGAGCTTGGTGCGGCCGTAGGCGGTGCGGGGGGCCGGGGGGTGGTCCTCCGGGTAGGGGGTGGTGCGGGCGTCGCCGGAGAAGACATAGTCGGTGGAGACGTGGATCAGGCGGGCGCCGGTCGCCGAGCAGGCGCGGGCGAGCAGCCGGGGGCCCTCTCCGTTGACGTGCAGGGCGCGTGCCTCGTCGGTCTCGGCGTCGTCGACGGCCGTGTATGCGGCGCAGTTGACGACCAGGTCGGGCCGGTGGACGGTGAAAACCCGCTCCACGAAGTCGACCCGGGCGATGTCCAGGGCGCGCCGGTCCAGGCCCACCACGTCCGCGCCGCGCCGGGCCAGCTCGTCGACCGTGTCGCGGCCGAGCCCCCCGCCCGCTCCGGTGACCAGCCACCTCATGGCGCCCGCCGTCCCGCGACCGGCCGCCCCATCACACCCCGCCGTCCCGCGACCGGCCGCCTCATCACACCCCGCCGTCCCGCGACCGGCCCCGTCATGGCGTTCCGCCGTCCCGGCCGACGCGTCGCTTCAGGGGCTCCCACCAGGCGCGGTTGTCGCGGTACCAGGCGACCGTCTCGGCGAGGCCGGTCGTGAAGTCCCGGTGCGGGTGATAGCCGAGTTCGGTGCGGGCCTTGGTCCAGTCGACGCTGTAGCGCAGGTCGTGACCCTTGCGGTCGGCGACGTGTTCGACCCGGTCCCAGTCGGCCCCGCAGGCGTCGAGGAGGAGGGCGGTGAGCTCCTTGTTGCTGAGTTCGGTGCCGCCACCGATGTTGTAGACCTCGCCGGGGCGGCCCAGGGTGCGGACGAGGTCGACGCCGTGGCAGTGGTCGTCGACGTGCAGCCAGTCGCGAACGTTGCGTCCGTCGCCGTAGAGCGGGACCTTCCGGCCGTCGAGGAGGTTGGTGACGAACAGCGGGACGACCTTCTCGGGGAACTGGCGCGGGCCGTAGTTGTTGGAGCAGCGCGTGACACGCACGTCGAGGCCGTGGGTGCGGTGATGGGCCAGGGCGAGCAGGTCGGAGGAGGCCTTGGAGGCGGAGTACGGGGAGTTCGGGCGCAGGGGGTGGGTCTCGGGCCAGGAGCCGGTGTCGATGGAGCCGTACACCTCGTCGGTGGAGACGTGGACGAACGGGCCGACGCCGTGCCGGAGGGCCGCGTCGAGGAGGGTCTGGGTGCCCAGCACGTTGGTGCGTACGAACTCGCCGGCGCCGTCGATGGAGCGGTCCACGTGGGACTCGGCCGCGAAGTGCACCACCTGGTCGGCGTCGGCCATCAGCTTGTCGACGAGGGCGGGGTCGCAGATGTCGCCGTGGACGAACTCCAGGCGGGGGTGGACCAGGGGCAGGTTGTCGGTGCTGCCGGCGTAGGTGAGCCGGTCGAGCACCGTGACGCGGACGGCGTCGTCGGCGGCGAGCAGGGTGCGGACGTAGGCGGAGCCGTGAAGCCGGCGGCGCCGGTGACGAGGACGTTCATGTGTGGATCTGCACCTTGCTGTGGTCGCCGAGGACGAGGCGGTGGGCGCTGGGGACGACGGGGGCCGGAGTCACCTCGACGTGCCGGCCGATCAGGGAGTTCTCGATGCGGCCCACGCCGTGGATGGAGGAGTCCCGCAGCACGATGGAGAACTCCAGTTCGCTGTCGGTGATACGGCAGTTCTCCGCGATGGAGGTGAAGGGGCCGACGTAGGAGTCGCGGACCTCGGTGCCCGCGCCGATGACGACGGGGCCGACGACGCGGGAGTTCACCACGCGCGCGCCCTCCTCCACGACGACCCGGCCGATGGTCTCGGACCCGCCGTCCACCTCGCCGTCGATACGGCGTTCGAGGCTCTCCAGGACAGTACGGTTGACCTCCAGCATGTCGACGACGTTGCCGGTGTCCTTCCAGTAGCCCTTGATGAGGGTGGAGCGCACGTCGGCGCCGGTGTCGATCAGGTGCTGGATGGCGTGGGTGATCTCCAGTTCGCCGCGCCGGGACGGCGAGATGGCGCGCACCGCCTCGTGGATGACCGGCGTGAACAGGTACACGCCGACCAGGGCGAGGTCGCTCTTGGGGTGCTCGGGCTTCTCCTCCAGGCCGACGACCTGGCCGGAGCCGTTCAGTTCGGCGACGCCGAAGGCGCGGGGATCGGCCACGCGGGTGAGGAGGATCTGGGCGTCGGGGCGGGTGCGGCGGAACGCGTCGACGAGGTGGGCGATGCCGCCGACGATGAAGTTGTCGCCGAGGTACATCACGAAGTCCTCGTCGCCGAGGTAGTCCCGCGCGATCAGCACGGCGTGGGCGAGCCCGAGGGGCTTCTCCTGGGGGAGGTAGGTGATGTCGAGGCCGAAGGAGGCTCCGTCGCCGACCGCTTCGCGGATCTCGCCGGCGGTGTCTCCGACGATCACGCCCACCTCGGTGACGCCGGCCGCGGCGATCGACTCCAGTCCGTAGAAGAGCACCGCCTTGTTGGCCACGGGGACGAGCTGTTTGGCCGACGTGTGGGTGATCGGCCGCAACCGCGTACCGGCGCCGCCGGACAGCACGAGAGCCTTCATCTGCTTCACCATAGCCATGATCAGCTGAAATGGAACCTTCACCTCCGCCTGCGGGGTCCCCGGTTCGTCCGCCCGTACGTCAGCCCGGCTCAGTCGCCGGAACGTTCCAGCACGAGCTCGCACCACACCTGTTTGCCGCCGCTGACCGGCACGGTTCCCGAGGTGTCCGACACGGCCTCGACGAGGAGGATGCCGCGGCCGCCCGTGGCCTCCCAGCCGATGTCGGGCGGCTTGACGGGGCTGCGGGGCGAGGCGTCGGTGACGGCGACGCGCAGCCGGTGGTGGTGCAGGGTGAGGTCGAGACGGACCCGGCCGTCGGTGTGGACGAGGGCGTTGGTGACGAGCTCGGAGACGACGAGCAGGGCGGTGTCGATGTCGTCGCCGGGCACGCCCCAGCCGCGCAGGGTACGGCGGGTGTAGCGGCGGGCGTGCCGCACCGCCTCGGGGACACGCCACACCGTCCAGGTCTCGCGCCGGGGGCGTACGGCCATGCCGTCGTAGCGCATGAGGAGCAGGGCGATGTCGTCGGTGCGCTGAGCGTTGCCGAGGAGGGCGTCGGCGACGAGGCCGAGGTGGGCGGGGTCGGCGGCGGCCAGTTGGTCGGCGAGCCGCTCCATGCCCGTGTCGATGTCGGAGCCGGGGGTCTCGACAAGACCATCGGTGGTGAGGGCGAGCACCGTGCCCGGGCGCAGGGAGAGGGGGCTGAGGGGGAAGTCGGCCTGCGCCAGTACGCCGAGCGGCGGGCCGCCGTCCGCCTCCGCGATCTCCGTGCTGCCGTCGGAGTGACGCAGCACCGGCGGCAGGTGTCCGGCGCGCACGCACCAGGCGGTGCCCTCCTCCAGGTCGACGTCGACGTAGCAGCAGGTCACAAAGAGGTCGGTCTCCAGCTCCATGAGGAGCCGGTTGGAGTGGGAGACCACCACGTCCGGGGGATGCCCCTCGGCTGCGTAAGCGCGCAGGGCGGTGCGCATCTGGCCCATGAGGGTGGCGGCGGCCGCGCTGTGGCCCTGGACGTCGCCGATGACGAGGGCGACGTGGTGGTCGGACAGCGGGATCACGTCGTACCAGTCGCCCCCGACCTCCAGGCCAGCGGTGGTGGGCAGGTAGCGGGCGACGGCGACCGCGCCGGGCAGATTCGGCAGGCGGCGCGGGAGGAGCTGGCGCTGGAGCATGCCGACCAGTTCGTGCTCGGCGTCGAAGGCGTGGGCGCGCAGGAGGGCCTGTCCGGCGAGGCCCGCGGAGGCGGTGAGCAGGGCGCGTTCGTCGGGGCCGAAGTCGTGCGGGGCGTCCCAGCCGATCAGACAGGCGCCGGCCATGCGGCCCGCGGCGGGCAACGGCAGCACGGCGAGGCCGCCGGGGCCGACGTCGGCGAGGGCGGGTTCCAGGGCGGTGCCGGCGGGCCAGATCCGGGCGCGGCCCTCGCGCAGGGCGGCGGCGAGAGTGGGCATGGTACGGACGGGCGCGTCGGGCCATTCGGAGCGCCACTCCAGCCGCCACAGCTCGGGCCAGGCCTCCGGTTCGGGCGGGTCGAGGACGATGACGACGAGCCGGTCGTTCTCGAGTTCGGCGAGGGCGATCCGGTCGGCCCGCAGCGGCTTGCGCAGGGCGGTGACCACGGCCTGGCTGACGTCGCGGACCGTGCCTGCGGTCGCGAGGGCGGCGGCCAGGCGCTGGACGCGGGCCACGTCGGTGACGTCGGAACGCAGGGTGGAGACGTCGGCGACGGTGCCCGCGAGCCGGGCCGGGCGGCCGTCTCCGCCGGGCAGCAGCCGGCCGCGCAGCCGCAGCCACCTGGGCGGTCCGCTGGGCTGCAGGACGCGGAACTCCAGTTCGCGGTCGCCGATGGACATGTGGTCGGCCTCGACCACGGACATCAGCGAGGGCAGGTCCTCCGGGACGGTGAGGCCGAGCAGGGTCTCGACTTTGCCGTCGAACTCCTCGTGGGTGAGGCCGAACAGCTCCAGGATGTCGTCGCCGACCTCGACGCGGCCGGTGTCCATGGCGAGGCTGAAGGCACCCCCCGCGAGTTCCTCGCCGCCGCCGGCGGCGGGCCGGGACGGGGCGGCGCAGGCGGCGGCCCCGGCGACGAGCGCCAGGCACGCGCGGTCCTCGGGGTCGAAGCCGTCGGGGCTCTCGGTCACGACGAGCAGACAGCAGCCGCCGTTCTCGTCGTCCCGAACGGGCAGGGCCGCCAGGTGGACGTCCTGGGACGCCATCCGTCGCGACTCGGCGTACCCGGCGAGCTCCGCGGGGCCGAGCCAGACCGGCTCCGCGGTGCGGTGGGCGTCGGCGGCCGGGGAGCGTCCGGCGAGCGGGTAGCTCTCGCGCAGTCCGTACAGCGTCCTCGGTACACCGACCGACTCGACCAGGCACAGCAGGCCGCCCTCCGTGCCCGGCGCGTAGAGGGCGGCGAGGGACGCACTGGTGAAGACGAGTGCCTGTTCGAGGGTGCGGCGCACCCGGTCGGGTGAGTCGGGGGCAGTCGTGAGCGTCTTGAGGGCAACCTCGGCACGCAACGCTCTCGTCCTGCGTACGCCGGCGCCCTCACTGACCACGTCCGTCATTACAGCGCTTATGTGACTTGTGCGCAGCCCCTGTGACCGTTCGATGAACACACGGGACCCGTCCACTCGAAAGAGACCGAACATGTCTTTACACGTGCGTACCGCACGGTGATCTCGTGACAGCGGTTACTGTCCGCGCCCCCCGACCGGCTGGAAGTCTCGGTGCCGGGTCACGGAGGGGGAGGCATGGACAAGCGGTACGAGGTGTACGCGCTGGCGGACGGGCACTTCTACGACACGCCGGACCGCCTGTCGGCGGGCGGGCCGCAGGCCGCGCCCCTGTTCGAGACGGCACGGCGCGCCGTCCCCGACGACTGGGCCGCGGCACGCATCGGCGACTGGCTGACGCTGACCCCGAACGGCCCCGACGGCGAACCGCTCGCCGGACCGGCCCAGGGCTGGAAGATCCACGCCTCGGCCACCCGGGCGAACGCGGACGAGATCGCGGCGATCGTGTGGGACTACTGCGTGCCCCGGCGGATCCCGTTCAAGTTCGTCCCCGGTCCGCACCTGCTCCACCTGCGCAACACCAAGTACGCGGCCCGCGACGGCAGCGGCAAGTTCGTCACCGTCTACCCGGCCGACGAGGAGCAGCTGCACACCGTCCTGTGCGAGCTGGGCGATCTGCTCAAGGGCTACGAGGGCCCGTACATCCTCACCGACCTGCGCTGGTACGACGGACCGCTCTACGTCCGCTACGGCGCGTTCGCGCGCATGTTCGTCGTCGACGAGCGGGGCTCGCTCGTGCCGGCGGTGCGGGACGGCGCGGACCGGCTGGTGCCGGACCGGCGGGCGCCGTCGTTCCAGGTGCCGGAGTGGGTGACGCTGCCGGCGTTCCTCGAACCGCATCTCGCGGCGCGCAACACCACGACGGTGGGCGAGCTGCCGTACCGCATCGAGAAGGCGCTGCACTTCTCCAACGGCGGCGGGGTATACGCGGGCACCGACACCCGGGACGGGCGCAAGGTCGTCCTGAAGGAGGGGAGGCCGCACGCGGGCCTCGCCGCGGACGGGGCGGACGCGATCGCCAGGCTGGAGCGGGAGAAGGCGGCGCTGGAGCGGGCGGCGGGGACCGGGGTGGTGCCCGAGGTACGCGACTGGTTCGAGCTCGGCGGCCACCGCTTCCTGGTCATGGACTTCGTCGAGGGCCGCCCCCTGAACTCCTTCTTCGCCGAACGCCACCCGCTGCTGACGCCGGACCCGGATCCCGAGGACATCGCCTCCTACACGGCGTGGGCGCTGCGCATCCACCGGGCGGTCGAGGAGGCGGTCGAGGCGCTGCACGCACGCGGGATCGTCTTCAACGACCTGCACGTCTTCAACATCATGGTCGCGCCCGACGGGGAGTCCGTCCGACTGATCGACTTCGAGGCGGCGGCACCCGTCGCCGAACAGGGCCGCCAAGTGGTCGCCCACCCCGGCTTCTTCGCGCCGCCCGACCGCAGAGGCGTCGACGTCGACCGCTACGCCCTCGCCTGTCTGCGACTGGCCCTCTTCCTGCCGGTCACCACGTTGTTCGTGGTCGACCGGGAGAAGGCGGCGCACCTGGCGCAGGTCGTCGCGGAGCAGTTCCCGGACGTGCCGCAGGGGTTCCTGGAGGAGGCGGTCGCGGAGATCACGCGGACGCCGGGGGCGCAACGGGCGGACGCGGGTGAGGCCCGGCACACGGGCCGGTCGGGCGCGCAGGAGGCCCGGCACACGGGTCGGTCGGGCGCCTTCGCGAGGGCGGCGCGGCTCGTCGGTGCGTCTCTCGTGTCTCCCGGTGACTGGCCCTACAGCCGCGACTCGATGGTGAAGGCGATCCTCGCCTCGGCGACGCCGGAGCGCGACGACCGGCTCTTCCCGGGCGACATCGCCCAGTTCTCCGACGGCGGCGGGCTCGGTCTGGCGCACGGTGCGGCCGGGGTGCTGTACGCGCTGGCCGAGACCGGTGCCGAACGGTACGACGAGGGCGAGCGCTGGCTGCTGGAGCACACCGAGCCGCCGCCCCCGGGCACACCGCTCGGCCTGTACGACGGTCTGGCGGGCGTGGCCCTGGTCCTGGACCGGCTCGGGCACCGGGGGCGGGCGCTGGACCTGGTCGACGGCATCCTCGCGGAGAAGTGGCAGAAACTCTCCTCGGACCTGCACGGCGGACTGGCCGGGCTCGGTCTCGTCCTCGGCCACCTCGCGGGGACGACCGGCGAAGCGGAGCTGCGGGAGCGAGCCGCCGAGGCCGCCGATCTCCTCGTACGACGGCTGGCCGAGCCCCTCCCCGACGCGCCCCGGCGGCGGGCCGGGCTGCTGCGGGGCGCGAGCGGGCCCGCGCTGTTCCTGCTGCGGCAGTACGGGCGGACCGGCGAGCCGGAGCTGCTGGAGGCGGCCGCCGGGGCGCTGCGCCGGGACCTGGAGTGCTGCGTGATCCAGAAGGGCGGATCGCTGGAGGTCGACGAGGGGTGGCGGACCCTGCCGTACCTCGGCGACGGCAGTGCGGGCCTCGGCATGGTGCTCGACGACTTCCTGGCGCACACCGACAACGCAGGCAACGCCCCGGACGCCGTAGCGGAGTTCGAGCGGGCCCGCGCCGGCGTCGTGACCGCCGCCACCTCGCGCTTCTACGCCCAGCCCGGCCTCTTCCAGGGCCGCGCCGGAATGATCCTGCACCTCGCCCGCACCTCGGCGCCCGGCGTCGGCGTGGACCGGCTCGCCGAGCAGATCGCCGGGCTGGGCTGGTTCGCCATGGCGTACCAGGGCCAACTGGCCTTCCCCGGACACCAGATGATGCGGCTGTCGATGGACCTGGGCACCGGAACGGCAGGGTGCCTGCTCGCGCTCGGCGCGGCCCTCGACCCGGGGTCCACCGCTCACCTGCCGTTCCTGCCGCCGCTCGGGCGGCCCACACAGCGCGGCTCCGCGACCTGACGGAGTCGTGACACCACCCCGTCCCCACGGATGGACACCCTAGGAAGGACACCGAAATGGCACTTCTCGACCTGCAGACGATGGAGTCCGACGAGTACACCGGCGGCGGGCAGAGCACGGTCAGCCTGCTGTCCTGCATCAGCGCCGCCAGCGTTCTGCTCTGTCTCTGACGGACCCCGTACGTCCCGGCCCCGGGCGGCCCACTCCCGCGAGGGAGGGCCGCCCGGGGTCCCGTCCCTCACCCGCGGGGGCTGCTGCCGCATGACGACCCGTGCCGACGACGAACAGGACGCCCCACGCACGACCCAGGACGCGCGGGCGCTGGCGCGGTCCGCCGGGCGGCACAGTGGTCGGCGCTGCCTCGCGCTGTGTCTGCTGAGCACGGCCGCGACCGGTGCGGGCCTGGCATTGCCGGCCGCTCTGGGCCGGGCCCTCGATCTCCTGCTGGCGCACGCCCCGGCGACCAGGTGGGTGCTGTACTGCGCCGCCCTGGTCCTGCTGCTCGCACTGCTCGACGCGGCCGGGACCGTCCTCACCGGCACCGTCGACGCGCGCACGACGGCCTGGCTGCGCCGGCGGCTCGCCGGGCACGTGCTGGCGGTCGGCCCGCGGGCCGCGGACCGCTTCGGCTCCGGTGACCTCGTCGCCCGGCTCGTAGGCAACGCCGCGCAGGCGGGCACGGCACCCGCCGCGCGGGCCGCGACGCTCGCCGCGACGGCAGGTCCGCTCGGCGGTGTCGTCGCGCTCGCCGTGATCGACCCGTGGCTCGCCGCCGTGTTCCTCGCCGGAGCGCCCGTGCTGTTCCTGCTGCTGCGCTCCGTCGCCCGGGACACCTCGTCGTGCGCGGCGCGCTACCAGCAGGCGCAGGGGCGGATCGCGTCCGCGCTCACGGAGGCCGTCGGCGGACGCCGCACCATCCGGGCGGCGGGTACGGCCGCGAAGGAGACGGCGCGGATCCTGCGACCGCTGCCCGAGCTGTCCCGCGCGGGCCACCTCATGTGGCGGGTGCAGGGGCGGGCCGCCGCCCGCGCCGTCGCCGTGGCGCCGCTGCTCCAACTCGGGGTGGTCGCCGTGGCCGGGGTGCTGCTCAGCCGGCACCGGCTGACGGTCGGCGAGGTCCTCGCGGCCTCCCGGTACGCCGTCCTCGCGACCGGGGTCGGCGTGCTGGTCGGGCAGGTGGCGAGCCTGGCGCGGGCCCGAGCCGCGACCGGGCGCCTGGCCGAGGTCCTGGCTGAGCCGGCCCCCGCCCACGGGACGCGACCGCTGCCCGACGGGCCCGGCCGACTGGAGCTGCGCGGGGTGACCGTCCGGCGCGGTGGCCGCACCGTGCTGGACGGGGTCGACCTGGTCGTCCCCGGCGGCACGACGCTCGCCGTGGTCGGCCGTTCCGGCACCGGCAAGTCCCTCCTCGCCGCGCTGGCGGGGCGGCTCGCCGACCCGGACGACGGGGAGGTCCTGCTCGACGGAGTGCCGCTACGTCACCTCCCCCACGACGACCTGCGCCGCGCGATCGCCTATGCCTTCGAACGCCCCGCCCTGCTCGGCGGCACCGTCGAGGACGCGATCGGGCTCGCCCTGACGTCCCCCTCCCCCGCCCGCGTCCGCCAAGCGGCCCGCGCCGCCCACGCCGACGACTTCGTCCGCCGCCTCCCCGACGGCTACGCGACCCTCTGCGCCGACGCCCCCCGCTCCGGGGGCGAGTCCCAACGCCTCGGCCTCGCCCGCGCGTTCGCCCACGCCGGCCGCCTACTGATCCTCGACGACGCCCTCTCCAGCCTCGACACGGTGACGGAGTCGCGCATCACCGACGCCCTGCTGAGCGGCGGCACAAGCACCACCCGTCTCCTGGTCGCCCACCGCGCGGCGACTGCGGCCCGCGCCGACACGGTGGCCTGGCTGGACGGGGGACGCGTGCGCGCGGTGGGGCCACATGCGCGGCTGTGGCGGGAGGGGGACTACCGGGCGGTGTTCGGGGAGCCGGAGGATCGGCAGGGACCCGAGAGCGCGGAGCACCAGCCAGAGCCCGCGCAGGCGGAACACCAGCCAGGGCCCGAAGAAGCGGAACACCGGCCGGGATCCAAAGAAGCGGAACACCGGGCGGTGGCCAGGGAAGGGGTGGGGTCGTGACGGGCGGGGTCCGGCGGCGCGGTCCGCGCGGCGAGATACAGCGGCGTGGCCTGCGGTTCCTGCGGGCCCGGCGGCGGGTGCTCGTGCGGCTCGCCGGGTGGTCCGTGCTGGAGACGGGCCAGACGTTCCTCATCGGCTACGCACCGGCCCGGGCCCTCGACGCGGGGTTTCTGCGGGGGCGTCCGGAGGTCGGGCTCTGCTGGCTGGGCGTCGCGGGCATCGGGGTCGTCCTCGGCGCGTACGGCACCGCACGGGTGTACGCGGCGGTCGCGGCGCTCGTCGAACCGCTCAGGGACCGGCTGGTCGAGCGAGTGGTCGGGCGCGGGGTGCGGGAGGGGGACCACCGGGCGCTGTCCGGGCTCACCCAGCAGACGGAGATCGCGCGGGACACCTTCGCCGGTCTGGTGATGGTCTCCCGCTCCTTCGTGTTCACCGCGGTCGGCGCGCTCGTCGGCCTGTTCTCCCTGGCCCCGCCGCTGCTCCTGGTCGTCGTGCCCCCGCTCGCGGCCGGGGTGGCGCTGTTCGCGGCGACCTTACGACCGCTGGCCCGCAGGCAGGAGGCGTTCCTCGTCGCCGACGAGGCCCTCGCGGGCCATCTCGGCACGGTCTGCCCGGGGCTGCGGGACGTCACGGCCGCCGGAGCGGAGGAACGGGTCGCCGCGGACATCTCAGACCGCATCGACGCCGAGCTGCGCACCGCGCGTTCCCTCGCCCGGTGGAGCACCCTGCGCGTGGCCGCCCTGGCGATCGGCGGCCAGCTCCCCATCGTCCTGCTCCTCGCCACCACCCCCTGGCTCCTCCGCCACGACGTCACCCCCGGCGCGCTCCTCGGCGCCCTCGCCTACGTCACCCAGTCGCTCCTCCCCGCCCTGACCCACCTCATCCACGGCCTCGGCACCAGCGGCTCCCGCCTGACGGTGGTGCTGCGACGGCTTACAACGGAGGGGGCGGATCAGTCCTACGGGGCTGAGGGGGCCGAGCGGAGCCAGCGGGCCGAGCGGGCCGGGCCAACCGGCCGGGCTGACCAGGCCCGAGAAACCGAACAGACCGGGCGCGGCCGGCGGGCCAAGCAGGCCGACGCCAACGAACCGGCCTCAGTCCCCGGCGCCCCCTCCGGCATCGCCCCCGCCTCCACCCGCACCCCCGCACCCGCCCTCTCCCTCTCCTCCCTCACCTTCGCCTACGGCCCCCACAGCGCCCCCGTCATCGACGGTCTCGATCTCGCGCTCCCCGCCGGAGCCCACCTCGCTGTCGTCGGCCCGAGCGGGATCGGGAAGTCCACGCTGACCGCCCTGGTGGCGGGGCTGCTGGCGCCGCGGTGCGGAACGATACGGGTGTGCGGGTGGCCGGTGCCGGGGGGCGAGGCCTCGGTGCGGCGGGTGTTGATTCCGCAGGAGGCCTACGTCCACACCGGCACCCTCGCAGAGAACCTCGCCTACCTCCGCCCCGACCCCGTGCCGGAGGCGGAGCTGCTCGCCGCGGCCGAGGCGGTCGGGCTGACCCCGCTGCTGGAACGGCTGGGCGGGCTCGACGGCGAGGTGGACCCCGGGAGGCTCTCCGCAGGCGAGCGGCAGCTCGTCGCGCTGACCCGGGCCTACCTGTCGTACGCCCCCCTCGCGTTGCTGGACGAGGCGACCTGTCACCTGGACGCGCGGGCGGAGGAACGCGCGGAACGGGCCTTCGTGGAGCGGCCCGGCGGCACGCTGGTCGTCGTCGCGCACCGGATCAGTTCGGCGCGACGCGCGGACCGGGTCCTGCTGATGGACGGCCCGCGCACGGCGTACGGCACCCACGACGAGCTCATGCGCGACTCGGCACCGTACCGCGAGCTCGTCGGCGGCCGGCCGTCACAACCAGCCCTCCCCCTGTGAGATACGGATCGCGTCGATGCGGTTGCGGGCGCCGGTCTTGCGGGTGATGGCCGCGATGTAGTTCCGCACGGTGCCGTGGGAGAGGTGCAGACTCCCGGCGATCTCCGCGACGGACGCTCCCTCTGCGGCCAGGGTTAAGACACTTAACTCGCGCCGGGTCAGCGGCATCTCCGCGGCCTTGAGGAAACCAAGGCCCAGCGAATCGTCGACGAAACGTTTCCCCTCGGCGACCCGGCGGATCCCGCGCACCAGGCGATCCGGCGAGCCCTCCTTGTCGACGTAGCCGAGCGCCCCCGCCTCGACGGCACGCTTCAGCAACCCCGGTCTGTTCGCGGCGGCAAGCACCAGCAGCCGCGGCGGCGCCTGGTCCGGGCCCGGCCGGGACAGTTCGCCGAGCGGCGGGATGCCGTAGGAGTCCGAGCACTCGAGGTCCGCGGCGCACACATCGGGTCGTACGGACCGCACCAGGCCCGGCGCGCCGGGCCAAAAGGTGTCGTGGACCCGCAGGTCCGGTTCGCGGCCCAGCCACTCCGCCAGGACCGATCGCACCAGACACGCGTCGTGCACCAGAAGTACCCGGATCACTGCCACCCCTTCAGCTCGCCGTACGCCTCTTGTCTCCATCGTGTGGAGCGCGTGCCCATTGTTGACGCCCGCGACCGTTCGTGGGCGCGAAGAACCGGCCATCAGGGTGCGCGGGGGCGCATGTGCGGCGCCCGTTCACTGCCGCGCGCTTCGATTGCGGGGGCATGGCCGGTCGGCGAGGGGGTAGAAGGTGGCGCCGCTCGCCGTGCACGGCGGGCGGGCCGGCGGCCCGCCCCCTCGACGCACTGGCCGACGCCCTCATGCACCGCCACGCCTGCGCGGAGGAACGCCCGGACGACGTAGCGGTGTTGCTGTTGCGGGCGCGGGAGGAGGAGGGGCGAGGGGGCGGTTGCCGGAGCCGGTGAGTCGGGCGGCCCGCTGAGACTCTCGTCTGCTGGCCGCACAGTCGCCGTCGTCGTGACCTCAAACGCCGACCGCCGCCCACGGGAGTGTGGGCGGCGGTCGGTCGGCGGGGGCTCAGCGAGTGGGTGGGGGGGTGGTCCGGCCCCTGGGGGGCGAGGGCCGGACCGTTCCACTGCCGGCCGGGACCGCTGGTGAGGCCGGATCAGCGGTTCTCGTTCAGGCCGTTGTCCTGGCTGCTGCCGGCTTGGCCGGCACCGGCGCCGTCGCCGCCGACGCCCTGGCCGGCGTCCTCGCCGCCGACTTCCTGACCGGCACCTTCACCGCCTACTTCCTGGCCGCCGACTTCCTGACCGGCGCCTTCACCACCGACCTCCTGGCCACCGGCGTTCTGACCACCGGCCTCCTGACCGGCGCCCTGACCACCGGCCTCCTGACCGGCGCCCTGACCACCGGCCTCCTGACCGGCGCCCTGGCCACCGGCCTCCTGGCCACCGGCGCCCTGGTCACCGGCTCCGCCGGCACCCGCGCCGCCGTCGCCGAGGGTCGCGCCGACCGCCTCGAGGGCGGTGGTGACCGGCTGGAAGAAGGTCTCGCCGCCGGCGGTGCAGTCACCGCTGCCGCCCGAGGTGAGGCCTATCGCGCTGCCGTCCTGGGTGAACAGCGAGCCGCCGCTGTCGCCGGGCTCGGCGCAGACGTTGGTCTGGATGAGGCCGGTGACCGTGCCCTCGGGGTAGTTCACCGTGGCGTCCAGCCCGAGAACCTGGCCGTCGGCCAGACCCGTCGTGCTGCCCATCCGGAAGACCTGCGCACCGACGGTCGCGTCCTGCGCCTGGGTGATCTGGACGGTCTGGTCGCCGAGGTTGACCTCGCTCGGTGCCTGCGTGTTCGGGTCGTCGTACTTCACGAGCGCGAAGTCACCGTCACCCGGGAAGGTGGCCTGGTCGACCGTGGCGATCGGCTGACCGTCCTCCGAGTCGGACCACTGTTCGGCCGCGACCCCGCAGTGACCCGCCGTCAGGAAGGCCGGGGAGCCGTCGCCCGCGGTGACGTTGAAGCCGAGCGAGCAGCGCGAGCCACCGGCGAAGATGGCGTCACCGCCCGAAGCGAAGGTCTTGAACGTGCCGGCCGACTTCTTGATGGTCGCCATGTTCGAGCCGAGGCCCTGCACCGTGGACTCCAGCCGGTCCCACTTGCCGCCGGTGACCGTGCTGTCGGCGGTGACGAGGATCTTGTTGCTTCTGGGGTCGACGGCCCACGAGGTGCCCGGGATGGTCGCCTTCGCCTTCAGCGTCTTCGCACCGGCGTCGAGCTCGGCAAGGCTGTTCTCCACCTGGCGGACTTCCGCGCCCGCCTTCTTCGCCTGGACGATCACGTTGTTGTCGCCGCCGTTCACCACGTTGACGACGAGCTGCTGCTTGTCGGCGTCGTAGTACGACCCGGCGAACTCGTCGCCGAGCAGGTTCGCGAGCTGCGAGGCGAGGTCTGAGGCGTCCGCGGACTTGAGGGTCTTGGGCGCGGCCGCGTCCGTAGCGCCGTCCTGGGACGCGTTGGCGTTCGGGAGCAGCAGTGCCGCCGCTCCGAGCGCTGCCACGCCACCCACCGCAATCGCGGCCTTGCGCTTCGGAATTCGCTTGTGACTCAAACTTCTCGACCTCCTGGGGGGACGGGGTCAGTGCTGCCGATCGGCAGCTCGTACAGCGGCGCCTGGATGGCTGTAGGTACGCAGGGGGCGCTCGGTGTGTTCAAAGCTGTTTGCCAACTGCTTTTGCGAAACACGGAATCGGCCATGGCACGCGCATGACGGGCCGGCGGCGGGAACAATCCCCCATATGACGATGACCACCGCCGAAGCCGACAAGATCCTCACCGACAACTTCGCCCCTTGGGTCCTCGCCCTCGGCCTGTCGGTCGAGGCGCTCGGAGACAACCGCGCTGTCCTGCGCCTGCCCTGGTCAGAAGCGTTGGCCCGGGAGGGTGGCGCGCTCTCGGGGCAGGCGCTGATGGCCGCCGCCGACACCGCGACGGTGATCGCCGTCTCGGCGGCCCGGGGTGCCTACGGACCGATGACGACGGTTCAGCAGTCCACGTCCTTCCAGCGACCGGTGACCGGTTCGGATGTCTTGATCGAATCGGTGCTGACCAAGGTGGGCCGCCGTATGGCGTTCGCCGACATCACGATGACCGACGAGAGGTCGGGCGAACTGGCCGCCCGGGCGAGCACGGTCTACGCGCTGCTGGGCTGAGATCCACGGACCCACCGGAGTAACACGTTCCGCTACTGACCGGCAACGATCGGTTGGGAACTCGAAGCGGAATCCTGGCTTCAGGGAATCTGCACATCGAATGCTCATTGAGGTCACCGGCGTCGGCGGATCTGCACAACTCCGCGGCGCCGGCCACGTCTTTGGGGCGGGAGTGTCTGATTCGCCGTCACTCCCCCGCACACTCCCGCACGCCGCCACGGTGCCGCATGTGAAGAAGTCGCCAGCACGCCGTGCACATCTGTGCACGGATCGGCACCGCTACGGCGCAAGTGCGCAGGTGAGGCCGCTGGTTGATTGGATGCGTCGGCCGCAAACCTGCTTTGATCCATCGCATCGCAGGGACGCCGACGGCTCCTGGAAAACGGGGTCCTGGGCCACCTGCGGTCGCGGCCGTCATCTGTCCCCAGAGGGGGCCGCTCCCCCCTTATGAGATATCCATATGAAGGGAAGTTCCACCATGAACTCCACCCCCCAGGTTGAGACCGTCGAGATCTCCGACGCCGACCTCGACACCGTTTCCGGCGGTCTGGCCGTGAACGCCCTCGGCACCGTCACCGGCCTGGTGGACGGCGTCGCCCCGGTCTCCGGCCTGGTCGACACGGCCGTCGGCACCGTTGAGGGTGCCACCGGCCTGAACACCGCGCCGGTCACGAGCCTGGTCGCCGGTCTCTGATCGCGCCTTCGTGCTGCTGAGTCCCGGAGCCTTGCCGGCTCCGGGACTCTCGCTCGTCGTAGAGCAGCCGACACGCGTGCCTGTCCCCTTGCAGCAACCGACACGCGTGCGTGTCCTCTGAAGCATCTGAAGCAACCGACACGCGTGCGTGTCCCTGAAGTAGCCGACACGCGGTGCGTGTCTTACGTCGCAGGTGAGGGAAAGTCCCGTGCAGTTCCGCCAACAGGCCCTCGCCAAGCTCCAGTCACCGGAGGAACTCGATCTCCCGGTGCGCTTCGCCCGCCCGCAGGGCTGGCTGGTGCTGTCGGTGACGCTGATCGCTCTCGCGGCCGCGTCCGTGTGGGCGGTGACCGGCTCGGTCGCCTCCACCGTGAGCGCACCCGCCGTCCTCACCCACGGAGAGGGCAGCTACATCCTGCAGAGCCCCGCCGCGGGCCAGGTCACGGCGATCCTCGCCAAGGAGGGCCAACGGCTCCCGGCGAACGCCCCCGTCCTGAAGGTGCGTACGAGCGAGGGCGACACCGTGGTCCGCACGGTCGCCGCCGGACGGATCACCGCGCTGGCCGCCACGATCGGCCAGATCATCCAGACCGGCGCGAACGTCGCCGCCGTGGAGAAGGTGGCGCACGCCGACGATCCGCTCTACGCGACGGTGTACGTCCCCGCCGAGAACGCCTCCTCCATCCCCGGCGACGCCGCAGTCGACCTGACCGTCCAGACCGTGCCGACCCAGCAGTACGGCGTCCTGCGCGGCCATGTGAAGTCGGTGGACCGCGCGGCCCAGTCGGCGCAGCAGATCTCCGCGTTCCTCGGCGACAGCCAGCTGGGCGAGCAGTTCACCAAGAAGGGCCGCCCGGTGGCCGTCCTGGTGCGCCTCGACAAGTCCACGTCGACGAAGAGCGGTTACAAGTGGTCGTCCGCGGACGGACCTCCCTACACCCTCACTTCCATGACCATGGCCACGGGTTCGATCCGGCTGGCCGACGAGCGTCCCGTCGATTGGCTGCTTCCGTGACCACCGCTCAGGAGACCCGGAGCAGGCGCCGCGCCGCCCCGCCCAAACGCACCGTCCCCAAGGGCCGCGGCAAGACCGTCCGTACACCCACCGTGCTCCAGATGGAGGCCGTGGAGTGCGGCGCGGCCTCCCTCGCGATGGTGCTCGGCCACTACGGCCGGCACGTTCCGCTGGAGGAGCTGCGCATCGCCTGCGGTGTCTCCCGTGACGGTTCGCGCGCCAGCAACCTGCTGAAGGCCGCCCGCAGTTACGGCCTGACGGCCAAGGGCATGCAGATGGACCTGGCCGCCCTCGCCGAGGTGAAGGCGCCCGCGATCCTCTTCTGGGAGTTCAACCACTACGTCGTCTACGACGGCATGGGGCGCCGCTTCGGCCGCCGCGGGGTGTACGTCAACGACCCCGGCAAGGGCCGCCGCTTCGTGCCGATGGAGGACTTCGACGGCAGCTTCACCGGTGTCGTGCTGGTCCTGGAGCCCGGCGACGGATTCACCAAGGGCGGGCGCAAGCCGGGCGTCCTGGGCGCGATGCCGGCCCGGCTGCGCGGCACGGCCGGCACCATGCCCGCCGCCGTGCTGGCGAGCCTGCTGCTGGTGCTGGTCGGCGCGGCGGTACCGGCGCTGAGCCGTACCTATATCGACATGTTCCTGATCGGAGGTCAGACCTCCCTGCTGGGCGTGCTCTTCACGTCCATGGGGGCGTGCGTGCTGCTCACGCTCGTGCTGACCTGGCTCCAGCAGGCCAACCTGCACCACGGCCGCATCATCTCCTCCACCCTCTCCAGCGCCCGCTTCCTGCGCCATCTGCTGCGGCTGCCGGTCACCTTCTTCTCCCAGCGCAGCCCGGCCGACCTGGTGCAGCGCCTGCAGTCCAACGACGCCGTCGCCGAGACCCTGGCCCGCGACCTGGCGGCGGCGGGCGTGGACGCGGTGGTCGTCGTGCTGTACGCGGTGCTCCTCTACACCTACGACCCGCAGCTGACGTACGTCGGCATCGGTGTGGCCCTGCTCAACATCGTCGCCATGCGGGTCGTCATCCGGCTGCGCGCGACCCGCACGGCGAAGCTGCGCGCCGACAGCGCACGGCTCACCAACACGGCCTACACCGGTCTGCAGTTGATCGAGACGATGAAGGCGACCGGCGGGGAGGACGGCTACTTCCGCAAGTGGGCCGGGCAGCACGCCACCACTCTGGAGGAGCAGCAGCGGCTGGGGGTGCCGAGCGCGTGGCTGGGCGTGGTCGCGCCGACGCTCGCGGCGCTGAACAGCGCGCTGATCCTGTGGATCGGCGGGATGCGGGCGATCGAGGGCCACATCTCGGTGGGTCTGCTGGTCGCCTTCCAGGCCCTGGTCACCCGTTTCACCGCTCCCCTGACGCGGCTGAACGGTGTCGCGGGCCGCATCCAGGACTTCGCGGCGGACGTGGCGCGGCTGAAGGACGTGGAGAACTTCCAGGCGGACCCCCTCTACGGCCGCTCAGGTGGCGCCGACTCCACTCGGCGGCTGCACGGGCACGTGGAGCTGGAGAACATCGAGTTCGGCTACAGCCCGCTGGACAAGCCGCTGCTCAGCGGGTTCGACCTGACCGTCGGCCCGGGGCAGCAGGTCGCGCTGGTCGGCGGCTCGGGCAGCGGCAAGTCCACGGTCTCCCGGCTGATCTCGGGCCTGTACACGCCCTGGGAGGGTGTGATCCGTATCGACGGGCAGCGGTTGGACGACATCCCGCGCGGGGCGCTCGCGGCCTCCGTCTCCTTCGTCGACCAGGACGTCTTCCTCTTCGAAGGCACGGTCCGCGACAACGTGGCGCTGTGGGATCCGTCCATCCCCGACGACGCCGTGGTGGAGGCGCTGCGGGACGCGGCCCTGTACGACGTGGTGATGCGCAGGCCCGGCGGCATCCGCAGCCGGGTCGAGCAGGACGGCCGCAACTTCTCCGGCGGCCAGCGTCAACGCCTGGAGATCGCACGGGCGTTGGTGCGCAGGCCCAGCATTCTCGTCCTCGACGAGGTGACCAGCGCGCTGGACGCGGAGACCGAGCAGGTGGTCATGGACAACCTGCGCCGGCGCGGCTGCGCGTGTGTGGTGATCGCCCACCGGCTCAGCACCGTGCGCGACAGCGACGAGATCGTGGTCCTGGAGCACGGCACGATCGTGGAGCGCGGGCGGCACGAGGAGCTGGTGGCACGCGGCGGCGCGTACGCGGCACTGGTCAGGGAGCGGTGAGATGACGTACCCCCCATCCCCTCAGGAGCCCCAGGCCCAGCCGCCCCAGCCGCCCCAGGAAGGCGACCTCGTCCTGGGCGCCCTCGGCTCGCTGGGCGCCCGCATGGACTGCACGGGCTTCAACCGCCTCGACCTCGAAGGCCCGCAGGTGCTGTGGCTGGTCGCGGCCGGTGCCATGGACCTGTTCGCGGTGGACGCCGGGCAGCAGGGCCACTGGCACCACCTCGGCCGACTCGAGGCGGGCTCGCTGCTGCTCGGCCCGGTCGCCGGCCCCGAGCACACCCTCGTGGCGCGCCCGCTCAGGGACTGCGTGGTGCACCGCATCGGCCTGCGCGAGCTGTACCAGCCCGCGGACACCCAGACCTGGTCGTACGACGAGTACGGCAACCCCCAGTACATCCCGCCGACGACGAGCCCGCTGGAGTACGCCCTCGCCCTGGGCGTCGGCCGCAGCCTGTCCATCCTCTTCCAGGCGCCGATGGCCACCGAGCGGGCCGCGGAGGTCACTGACGACGACGTGTTCTGGATGCAGGTGCCGCCCGGCAGCGTCCAGTACGGCTCGCTGTACGGCGCGGAGGCGGCCGCGGACCTGCTGATGGACCCGGCGGTCTGGCAGACCATGGTCGACCAGCAGTACCGCCTGCTGACCACGCTGGACCGCTGGATCGAGCAGCTGGAACGCACCCACGAGACGCGGACGGCCGCCGGTATCAAGGCCGGTGAGGCGGTCCGCGCGCAGGCCGACCGGACCCTGATCGCCGCCATCGGCAAGCGGTCGGCGAAACGCTCCACGGCCGCCGACGCGGACGCCACGTTCGCCGCCTGCAAGCTGGTGGCCGAGACGGCCGGGATCACGCTCGCCGAGCCCGCGAGCAGCGGGGCCGACAGTGACCGGCTCGACCCGGTCGAGCGGATCGCCCTCGCCTCGCGGGTGCGGGCCCGGGCGGTGCGCCTCGACGGGCGCTGGTGGCGGGAGAACGTCGGACCGCTGGTGGGGCACCGGGCCCTGTCGGGGGCGCCGGTCGCGCTGCTGTGGCGGCGTGGCGGCTATGTCGCCGTCCATCCGGCGACCGGGCGGGAGACTCCGGTCGAGAAAGCCAACGTGGAGGAGTTCGAGCCGCGCGCGGTGATGTTCTACCGCCCGTTGCCCGAGCGACGGCTGAGCCCGCTCCGTCTGCTGCGGTTCAGCATGCGGGGCACGCGCGGCGACCTGACCAACCTCATCGGCAGCGGCCTGGTGACGGTGGCGATCGGGGCACTGGTGCCGATCGCGACCGGCAAGGTGCTCGGCGAGTACGTGCCGAAGGCCCAGCAGGGACTCATCGTGCAGGTGTGTCTGGCCGTGATGGTCAGCAGCCTGGTCGCGGCGGCGTTCATGCTGCTGCAGAACCTCACCATCCTGCGCCTGGAGGGCCGTATCGAGGCGACCCTCCAACCGGCCGTGTGGGACCGGTTGTTGCGGCTGCCGACGAAGTTCTTCACCGAGCGTTCCACCGGCGAACTGGCCAGCGCGGCCATGGGCATCAGCGCCATCCGCAGGCTGCTGGCCGGGCTCGGTCCCTCGGTGGCCCAGTCCGTCACCGTCGGCGCGATGAACCTCGGCCTGCTGCTCTGGTACAGCGTGCCGATGGCGATGGCGGCGATCGGCATGCTGGTCGTGATCGCCGGCGTGTTCCTGGGGCTGGGGCTGTGGCAGGTGCGCTGGCAGCGGCGCCTCGTCGTGCTCACCAACAAGCTGAACAACCAGGCGTTCCAGACCCTGCGCGGCCTGCCCAAGCTGCGGGTGGCCGCCGCGGAGAACTACGCCTACGCGGCCTGGGCCTCGGAGTTCGCCCGCAGCCGTGAGCTCCAGCAGCGCCTCGGCCGGATCAAGAACCTCAACACGGTGCTGGGCACGATCTACCTGCCACTTTGTTCCCTGCTGATGTTCATGCTGCTCGCGGGCCCGGCGCGGGGCGCGATGTCGGCCGCCGACTTCCTCACCTTCAACACGTCGGTGACAATGCTGCTCACCTCGGTCACCCAGCTGACCGGCGCGTTCGTCTCGGCCGTGGCCGCGCTGCCGCTGTTCGAGGAGATCAGGCCGGTCCTCGACGCCACACCCGAGGTGCGTACGGCCAGCACCCGGCCCGGCCCGCTGTCCGGCGCGATCGAGGCCCGCCGCCTGTCGTTCCGCTACTCCGACGACGGCCCGCTCGTCCTGGACGACGTGTCGTTCGAGGTGCGGCCCGGCGAGTTCGTCGCGGTCGTCGGCCCCAGCGGCTGCGGCAAGTCGACACTGCTCAGGCTGCTCATCGGCTTCGACAAGCCGGCCTCCGGCAGCGTGCTGTACGACGGCCAGGACCTGGCCGCCCTCGACCAGTCGGCCGTGCGCCGGCAGTGCGGAGTGGTGCTCCAGCACGCCCAGCCGTTCACCGGTTCCCTTCTCGACGTCATCTGCGGCACCGAGCCGTACACGCCCGAGGAGGCGCTGGCCGCGGCCGAGATGGCGGGGCTCGCCGAGGACATCAAGCGGATGCCGATGGGACTGCACACCATCGTCGGCGGCAACGGCGCGATCTCCGGCGGACAGCGCCAGCGCCTGATGATCGCCCAGGCCCTCATCCGCCGGCCTCGCATCCTCTTCTTCGACGAGGCGACCAGCGCCCTCGACAACGAGACCCAGCGCACGGTCATCGAGTCCACCCGCAAGCTCAACGCCACCCGTATCGTCATCGCCCACCGCCTGTCGACGGTCCTCGACGCCGACCGGGTCATCGTCATGGAGAACGGCAAGGTCGCCCAGCAGGGCCCTCCGGCGCAGCTCCTCGCGGACACGGGCGGTCGGCTGCACGAGCTGGTGCGGCGGCAGCTGGCCTAGGGTCTCTCGTTTGGATCATGCCGGGCTCGCGGGGTCCGGCCTGATCCAAACGAGAGACCCTAGGCCCTCCCCCTCTGACACCCCCTCCCACCTCTCTCAGCGAAACTTTGCCGTTTCGCTGAGACTGGTCTAGCCTTCAGGTGTACGAAACAGTTTCGTTTACGTGTTCTTTGCCAGAGCCCTCGAACGACTTCCCTGGAGTGGTTCACCATGCCCCAGAAAACCCTGACCGACGGTGCCCGCACGGGTGCCGTCGGGACCCTGCCGGAAGCCTCCGCCAAGCGGTGGTGGATCCTCGCGGTCGTCGCCCTCGCCCAGCTGATGGTGGTGCTGGACGCCACCATCGTGAACATCGCCCTGCCCTCGGCCCAGGCCGACCTCGGCTTCTCCGACGGCAACCGGCAGTGGATCGTCACCGCCTACGCCCTCGCGTTCGCCTCGCTGCTCCTGCTCGGCGGTCGCGTCGCCGATTTCTTCGGCCGCAAGCCCGCCTTCCTCATAGGCATCGTCGGATTCGCCGGGGCCTCCGCCCTGGGCGGCGCCGCGAACGGATTCGGGATGCTGGTCACCGCCCGCGCCCTGCAGGGCGCCTTCGGCGCGCTGCTCGCACCGGCCGCCCTCTCGCTGCTGAACACGACCTTCACCGACGCCCGCGAACGCGCCCGTGCCTTCAGCGTCTACGGCGCCATCGCCGGTGCCGGTGGCGCGGTGGGGCTGCTGCTCGGCGGCCTGCTGACCGACGCGCTCGACTGGCGCTGGACGCTGTACGTCAACGTGCCCATCGCGGTCCTCGCCTTCGTCGGCGGCTGGCTGCTGCTGAGCAACCACCGCGACGCGGCCGGCTCCAAGCTGGACGTGCCGGGCACGCTCCTGGTCGCGGCCGGTCTCTTCGCCCTGGTCTACGGCTTCTCCAACGCCGAGACCCACGACTGGAACTCCCCGCTGACCTGGGGCTTCCTGATCGCGGGCGGGGTGCTCCTGGTGGCCTTCACCTGGTGGCAGACGCGTGCCGCGCACCCGCTGCTGCCGCTGCGCATCCTGCTGGACCGGGACCGCGCGGCGTCGTTCCTCGCCGTGCTGATCTCCAGCGCGGGCATGTTCGGCGTGTTCCTCTTCCTCACCTACTACCTGCAGCTGAACCTCGGCTTCAGCCCCACGAAGACCGGTGTGGCGTTCCTGCCGATGGTCGGGGCGCTGATGGTGACGGCGCAGCTCGGCACCACGTTCCTGATTCCGCGCATCGGGCCGAAGGTGACCATCCCGCTCGGTTTCTCGATCGCCGCGGGCGGTATGGCCTGGCTGACCGGCATCGGGGTCGGCTCGCACTTCGCGAGCGCGGTGCTGCCGCAGGTGATTCTCATCGGTGTCGGCCTCGGCCTGGTGATGCCGCCCGCCATGCAGCTGGCCACCGGCGGGGTGGCGGCCGAGGACGCGGGCGTCGCCTCCGCCACGGTCAACGCCATGCAGCAGGTGGGCGGTTCGATCGGTACGGCGCTGCTGAACACGCTGGCCGCGAGCGCGGCGACCGACTACCTGGTCGGCCGGGACGTCACCAGCAAGGCTGTCCAGGCGCAGGCCACGATCGAGAGCTACACCACCGCGTTCTGGTGGTCGGCGGGCTTCTTCGCCGTCGGCGCGGTGCTCGCGTTCCTCCTGCACCGCCGCGGAGTGCCGCAGCAGGACGCCGAGGCCGCGCCGGTCGTCCACATGTGACCCGACGGGTCGAGCCGCGACAGACCCGAGGGGCCCCGTCTGCAGGGAGACGCGGCCCCTCGTCGTGCTGGCGCTGTGGGTCGTGCAGTGATCCCAGGGGCCGGCGGGCGGCCCCACTCCGCCCGGCCGGCCCCTGGGTGCGAGATCGCGATGAACCCCCGCGTCAGTGACCCGTGCTCCCCACTTGCGGGCCTCTTGCGGCGTTCACGGGGAGATCGCGATCCCGGTCTCAGAACGCGAAGAGACTGGTCCCGTAGGAGTTCTTCACGCACTCGTTGGCGAAGGTGCGCTCGTAGGAGACGCGCTTGCCCTGCCAGACGCCGTCGACGGTCACGACGACCGGGTCGTACTGCTTGGTGCACGCCACGCCGTCCCGGCTGCCCAGGGCGTCGAAGTCCCCGTCGGCGCTGCGCAGTTCGGCGCAGGCCTGAGCGGCGGCCGGGTGGGTGCCGGAGGGCTTCGGGGCGCAGGTCAGGGTGACCGCGCGGGCCGGGGTGGCGAGGGCCGAGCTGTCTCCGTGACCCACGGTCAGAACGAGCGCCGAGGGGGCGTAGAGCGAGGTCGAGGTGGCGAGGGCGGGTCCGGTGAGGGGGCCGCATACGGCGGTGGCCGCGAGGCCGAGAGTCGCTGCCCATCGCGCGGTGTTCCGCATTGTGTGCATCCTTCCGCTTGCTTCGAGGGTTGCCGGATCCGGCTCGGTCGGTGCCGGAGCGGCGAGCGCGAGTCTGCCGAGTCCGTCGTCGAATCTCACATCGAACACATGCGTTTCAGTAACCTTGTGTATTGAATCAGTGGCGTGAAGTCACAGAACTCGAACGTTTCAACGCCGGAACCGAGCGGCTCTTGAGCCCCCGGATGGGCCAGATGGCCGGTTTTCACATGCTCGTTAATCGTCTTGAAACATTCCGCTTCCGCTCTCGGCGGACTCCTCCGTACCCCCTTGTGTTCATGGTCCGGTCGAGTAATGGTCATTACATGATTACGACAGAGCAGCGCGAGAAACTGCGCGGATGGTTCGCGGGCCGACTGCCCGACGACCTCTTCGAGGAGCTGACCGAGGTCACGGTCGACCGCGAGGAGATCACCGTGGTCGGCCGCATCCCCGAACCCCGGCTGACCGAGGAGGCCTCGGACGCCGAGCGGGAGGCGGCCGTACGAAGCCGCATCCAGGAGTTCCGGGAACGCACCCGGGAGGCCAGGATGGCGGTGGCCCGCGAGGCCGAGCACCGGTTCGACCGCAAGGTCTCCTGGGGCGTGGTGTGCGACAAGGAACGCGCCCTGTTCACGCACGTGGCCGCGCCCGTGATGACACGGCTGCGCCAGCCTGAGCGCCAGGTCCTGGACACCCTCATCGCCGGGGGCGTCGCCCGCAGCCGCAGCGACGCCCTCGCCTGGTGCGTCCGCCTGGTCCAGCGGCACACCGACGACTGGCTCACCGAACTGCGGGACTCCCTGGAGCACGTCCAGCAGGTGCGGGCTCAGGGGCCGGACAAGGAGTCCGAGGCGAAGGAGTCCGACCGGTCGGACGGAGGTGAGTGACGGTCGGACCGTTCACCGACACCCGCCGCCCCGCCTCCCGGCCGTATGGTCGCCTTGCGGTGGTGCTCGACGACGAGACCGCGAGACGGCCGGACGGCGGGAGGCGGGCGCACGTGATCCGATGCCTGCTCGCCGAGTTCGACCTGACGCCGGCCCTGTCCGGGCACGCCACGCCGGCCACCGTCGGCGCCACCGACCTCGTCGAGGAGCGGTGACGCCGGTCGTCTCATCTCACGACGTGCGGTCCGTCAGCTCCACCGGCTGCGCGGAGGGCGTCTCGGTCCCTCTGATGGAGAGGGAACCCGGGCTGGCCGACACCGAGTCGGTCACCCAGCGCTGGTCGGCGGCGCCCTCGCGGACCTCGGCGACGACATCGGCGCCCGGATCACCGGTGGTGGCGGCGAGGGCGAGGGTGTCGTCCCAACGGGGCAGCAACTCGCCCCGGCCGGTGAGGTCGTAGCGGACGTCACCGTCCCGTTTGTCGCCCTCCTCCGCACACTCCCCGAGGACGACGACACCCGCGTCCGCGTGCGAGTCCAGGCACAGTTCGGGGTCGGCCACGCTGCGCAGCAGGCCGTCCTCCTCGTACGACCACTGCTGGGTCCAGTCGGAGGAGCACACCGCGAGTTCGGTCGCTGCGCCTTCCTTCGCCTCGCCCCGGACGTCGAGGCACAGGTCGGCGGCGACGTTGCGCAGCCTGGTCTGGCGGGTCGCGGTCGGCAGTTGGGCGGTGCCGGGCGGCGAGGGGGACGCGGCGGGCGGGGCCGCGGAGTCGGTGTCCGGCGCGCTGCCGTGGCCACCGGCCGCGCTGGTGGAGGCGGCCGGGTCGGCGCCGCCGCCGTCGGCCCACATGCCCGCGGCGAGCAGCGTCGTGAGCAGCCCGGCCGAGGCCAGGCCGACACCGGTGAGCAGCGCGCGCGGCCCCTTGGACCCCCCGCCGGGCACGCGGCGGGCCGGGGACGGGATGCGGGACAGGAGTCGGCGGCCTGTCCCGCCCGGGCGTCCACCGCGGTGGCGGGCACCACGCACACGCACGGTCTGCTGCTGGCTGCGGCCCGGCCGCGACTCGAGGTAGCGGCGGGCCCCCCAGCCGAGCGCCGCCTCCGCGAGGAGGTCGCCCAGCCGCCCGTCGAAATGGCCGAGCTGCTCGGCGGCGGCCCGGCAGTAACGGCACTCCGTCAGATGCTGCTGGACGTCCGGCAGCAGGACGCCGCCGCGGCGGATGGGGACGTCGAGGAGCCGGTTGTAGAAGCGGCAGTCCTTGCTCGGGGCGAGTTCACGGTGGGCGCGGACGAGGCCCTCGCGGAGCTTGTCCCGCGCCTCTTCGAGGGCGGCGGCCGCGGTGGCGGGGTCCATGCCCAGCAGGCCGGCCGGGACGGTGAGGGGCTCGGCCTCGACCTCGACGTGCCACAGCATGGCCCGGGCGACCGGGGGAAGGCCGTGGAACGAGCGCTCGGCCAGCACGCGGTTCTCGGGGGTCAGGGACTTGGCCGTGCGCATCCCGCGGCCCCCGGCGGGCTTCTGCAGCTCCGGCAGGACACCGGATATACGGTCCTCGGCGGCCCAGAGCCGGACGGTGTCCCGCACGGCCACCAGGAGCCGGGGGCGCAGCGCGGCGCCGGGCTCGCCCAGTGTCAGCCGGTCGAGGACCTGGTGGAAGGCGGCCGTGGTGACCATGGCGGCGACGCCGGAGGAGGTGGCGAGGCAGATCACCGCGTACTCGTGCGCGGGCTGCCAGTGCCGGGTGATCAGCAGGGCGGTCGCCTGGGCGACCTCGTCGTCCGGGCCGCCGCGCGTGCGGGCGGCGAGGGAGTCGTCGGACTCTCCGGACGCCCCGCCCGGCGGAGGGAAGGAGGGGCGGGGCGGATGGGGGGTGGGCACTGAGCGGATTCCTTCGGTACGTACCTGTGCGGCGCGAAGCGCGAGGGGCATGCGATCACCGACGGCGATACGGACTCGAGTCACCGCCGGACGCACGAGACCCGGCCATTGCCCCCCACGGGTGGTTCACCTTTGCACAATTAGTTCACACACAACAAGGCGCATGACTTAATATCCGATCACTGAAGGAAAGTCAGAGGCCGCGGCCCGTCAGTTCCTTGAGACCGGCCCCTTCGCTGTCAGATCTGCCAGGAGCGCAGCCGGTCCGCCGCGCCGTAGATGTCCGTCTTGCCGTCGATCAGGTCACGGGCGAGGTCCACGAGGGCGCCGTACGGAGGGTCCATGCCGACCCCGCTGACGAACATGTACGACACCGCCGTCGCGCAGGCGAAGCGGGCGTTGGCCGACGGCAGGGGCTTGAGCAGGGTGAGGGTGTGCAGCAGGGCAGCGGCCCGCCAGGCCGGGTCGGAGTTCACCCCGAGTCGGGGCGGGTCGACGCGGTGCCGTGCGACGGCGGCTACCAGTGCGGAGAAGTCGTTGATGGTGGGCTGGTCCGGCAGGACCTCTTCGTGGCGCTGGAGCAGCCAGGGCACGTCGATATGGATGACGGGTGCCATCGGTCAGGCGACCCGCCCCTCGCCCCTGGCGGGCGGCTCGTCGTCGGGGAACGCGGCCGCGAATTCGTCGGCATGGGACGCGAAGAACCGGCGGAACGCCTTCGCGCCCTCCTGCAGCGCCCGGTGCCGGGCTATGTCGGCAGCGGCCGCCTCCCGTACGAGGGCCTTCATCGACGTACCCCGCTCCTTGGCGATCTGTCGCAGGTCCTCCAGCTCGCGATCGCTGAACTCCACGTTGAGGGCTGGCATGCCCCTCACGGTACCGCTCGGGTACTTACTCGTAAATATCCGCAGGTCATGAAGGCGGAGGCGCGGTACCGATCATCGGTACCGCGCCCCCTGGCAGCGCGTCTCATGCGACGCGGGTGAACTCCGGCACCCCCTCCGTGGCCGTCGAGTCGTCGATCGACCGGACGGGCGCGCCCTCGGGTGCGCGAACCCGCGAGACGCTGATCCCGTGCGCGCAGGCGCCGCACCACAGGAGGGCGAAGCCCACGTGTGTCTGCGGATCGACGACGTACCGCAGGCGCAGATCACAGCACCCGCGGTGCGGGCAGAAGGCGGTGCCGTCCCTCTCGGAGGCGGCGCTCCACCGGGCCAGGGCCTTCAGCCATCCGTCGCGTTCCGTCATCAGGACTGGTCCGCCACGAAGGACGCCATGCGGGTCAGTGCCGCGTTCCAGTTGATCGCGGTTTCGTTCGTCGACCAGGACTGGATGTCGTCGATGTAGCAGAACTGGCCCACGCAGCCCTGGAGTTTGAGCTGGGCGTAGGGGTCCTGAATGTTCGAGTTGGGGCCGCCGGCGAGGGTTCCCGCGGGCGGGTTCGGCAGGTTCGGGTCGAGCTGATGGGCGTACCAGCGGCTGTGCTGGTTGTGGGCGTTCGCCTCGCCGTAGCCGGTCACATAGGACATGTTCAGGGCGTTGCGGCCGAAGAGGTAGTCCATGCTCTGGACGGCTGCGTCGCGGTACTTCGAGGCGCCTGTGATGTCGTACGCGGTGGCGATGACGACCGCGTTGTTGAGGACCTGGTGGCTGGATCCCCAGTCGTAGAGGTTGTTGTCGGGCGCGTAGGGCATGCCGTACGGCTGGGACTTGAGCATGGCGAGGTACTTGTCGGCGGCCCTGACCACCGACTGGCGCACCTTGTCCCGGCCGGGGAGCCTGCTCGGGACGGTGGCGAGGTCGAGGCGGCCCGCGGCGGCCGTCCTGCCCCAGTCGAAGCCGTTGGGACCGAAGATGTCGGCGGTGTGGACCGGGGAGTTCACGACGTGGTCGGCGAACTGCTTCTCACCGGTGGTGAGGTACAGCTCCGCGGCCGCCCAGTAGAACTCGTCGGTCGCGTCGGTGTCCGGGTAGGCGCCGCCGCCGGTGCCGTCGTCGGGATCCGCGTACATCGCGGGGTGGGCGAGCGCCGCCGACCACGCCTTGCGGGCGGCCGCCAGTGCCTTCGTCGCGAACGCCTTGTCGTAGGGCCGGTACAGGCGTGCGGCCTGTGCCGCCGTGGCGGCCAGGTTCAGGGTCGCCTGGGTGGACGGCGGGTGCAGTTCGCGCTTCTGCGGGTCGTCGCTCGGCAGCAGCGGCAGGCCGGTCCACGACTCGTCGTGGATCTTGTGGTGGGCCATGCCGGCCAGGGGCTGCCCGCCCGGCACCTGCATCTTCAGCAGGAACTCCAGCTCCCAGCGGGCCTCGTCGAGGATGTCCGGCACCTTGTTGCCGCTCTCGGGGAGCGCCAGCGTGCCGTCGCCGAGCCGCGCGGGCTGCCCGGTGCGGGCGTGCAGGGAGCGTTCGTGGGTGCTGAGCAGCTCCCATGTGGTGATGCCGCCGTTGACGACGTACTTGCCGTGGTCGCCCGCGTCGTACCAGCCGCCGGTCACGTCGAGCGTGTAGTCGCAGACGCCCGGCTGACAGGGCACGGCTGAGTCGCCCCGGTTGGGGGCCACGTCGACATGACCGGCGCGCCTGCCGTAACCGGGCCGCAGGTCGTCGCGGATCGGGGTGCCGCTGCGCTGCGTGTAGTAGTACTTCACCGCGTCCAGCCGCAGCTTCTCGTAGGCGGCGCCGCCGATGTCGAACGGGCGGCTGGTCTCGCCGTCGGCGACCAGGGTGAGGCCCTTGCCCTGCTTGCGGTAGGCGCCGAAGTCGATCGCGTGGACGTTCTGCCCGGAGGACGCGTCCACCCCGCGCGGCACACTCCAACCGTGGGCGACCGTGGTGCCCTGCGCGTTCTTCAGCCGCCAGGGCAGCTTCGTGGTGGCGTCGGTGACGAGCGTGGCGTTCTTCGGGCCCGCGGGCAGATAGGCGACCTGGTTGACGCGGACCCGCGGACCCGTGTCGGGCTCGTACACCTCGGGCGGCACCCCGCCCAGCAGCGACACGTCGTCCATGCAGAATCGCCAGGCGTCCGCGCTGCCGCCGAGCTGGAAAGCGACCTGACCCTGCGTGGTGTCGACCGGCGAGGTGAAGGTGTAGCTGTAGGAGTCGCCGGACACGCTCAGCACCGGGCTCGCCTCGTGCCAGGTGTCGTACGGCGACACGGACAGGCCGACGAGCGCCCGCGCCACATGGCCCTCGGGCGCGCCGGACGCCTTGAAGGAGAACCGGTACGACTCCCCCTTCACCAGGGTGATGTCGTTCTGGCCGACGGCGGCGTCCCAGCGGTTGGTGGTGCCGCCCGGTATGTCGGCGCACAGGCGGCCCTCGGACAGACCGGCGGTGACGTTGTTCGTCGTCCACCACGGGGCGGTGGTGGTGTCGAAGGTGCCGTTCTTGACCTGCTCGACCTCGTCGGCCCCGGCCTGCTGTGCGGGCAGCGCGCTCAGCGCGGTGGCGAGCAGGGCCGTCAGGGACAGCAGGGCGGTTCTGCGTCGTTTCACGTCTGGGCTCCTCTGGGAGGTGCGGGTGACGCTCATCATGGGAGCGCTCCCAAAGACGGACGAGGCCATGCTGGTCGGCAGGGTGACACCCCGTCAACTGTCCGGACGAGACGGCTTCCGGGTCGTTGTCAGTGGCGGAATCTACTGTGGGACCCCGAGAGTTCACCGCTGAACAGCTCACCACGCAACGACGAGGAACTGGAGATCTCCATGACCACCCTGCCCGACAGGCCGAACACCGCCCTGCTGGTCATCGACGTCCAGAAGGGCATCGTGGCGGGCACACCCCGTCGTGACAAGGTGATCGCGAACATCGACGCCCTGATCGCCTCGGCGCGCGCTCAGGACGTGCCGGTCATCTGGGTGCAGCACTCCGACAGCGAACTCGTACGCGGCAGTGAGAACTGGCAGTACGTCGAGGAACTGGTCCGCCTCGACTCCGAACCCCTCGTCCACAAGACCTGGTTCGACTCCTTCGAGGACACGACGCTGGAGACGCTGCTCGCCGAGCACGGGGTGGGCCGAGTCGTCGTCACCGGGGCGCAGACGGACGCGTGCATCCGCTCCACCCTCCACGGCGCCTTCGTGCGGGGGTACGACGTGACGCTGGTCGGCGACGCGCACACGACGGAGGACCTCAGCGAGTACGGCGCTCCGGCCCCGGAGCAGGTGATAGCCCACACCAACATGTACTGGTCGTGGCAGAGCGCGCCCGGGCGCACCGCGGGCACGGTCGAGACGGCCAAGGTGACGTTCGGGGCGGCCGACGCGGGGTGAGGCGCTGCCGGGAGGGCGGTGCCCAAGCCGGTCGCTTCCGGCCTGAGCACCACGCGGTCCACTCCTGTCAGGCCGGTGCCTCCAACTTGCTGATCCGGACGGCCCCTTGGGCCGCACCGGGATGGCTGCTGGTCAGGGTCAGCCGCAGTCGGGAGCCGCGTATCGCGTCGAAGGTGATGACCGTCGGCGCGTCCGAGGCGGTGGCCCAGTCGACCGCCGCCCCCGTGACCGGCGCGTAGGCGTGACCGTTCCACACGGCGACCTCGACCTTCGCGGGCAGCGTGTGCCCGGCGTCCACCGTGAACGACACCTCCACCCGGTCGAAGGCCCGCGTCCGCCCCCAGTCCACCGAGACCCAGTCCTCCGGCCTGGCCCCGTCGAAGGCGGGCAGCAGGGCGGTCGCGGACTTGAGGAAGCCGTTGGACCAGCCGGTGGCCGGGTCGCCGTCGAGCACGGCGGCGGGTAGGGCGTCCGGTCGGCCTGAATAACTGGCGTCGGCATGGGGGTAGTTCACCGGCGCCGGGTACTCGGGCGCGAACTCGGGCGCCGGGGTGGTCGCCGCCGACCGGGCGGTGGTCGTCCGTATGATCGCGGTGCCCGCCCGCAAGCCCTCCGCCCGTGCCGTCACCTTGAGGGCGCCGGCCTTCGTGCCGGCGCGCACGATCGCGAGTGCCTTGCCGTGGAAGGCGGTTCGCGTACTGGCCTGGTAGCGCTCAGCGCTCTCCTGGCGCCCGTTGTCGAGCCCGGCGAGGGAGCCGCCGGTGACGTCGAAGTGGATCAGGTGCTCGGCGTCGGGCACGACCACTCCGCGGACGTCGACGACCTCGGCCGTCACGAAGGCCGGCGAACGGCCGTCGGCGGCGACGGACCTGCGGTCGGCGGTCAGCCGTACCGCGTGCGGCTTCCCCGCCGTGCGCAGGACGTCCGTGGCGACGACCCTGCCACCGCGGCGGGCGACCGCCTTCAACTTCCCCGGCCGGTAGGGCACTTTCCAGGTGAGGTGGAGTTTGCCCGCGCTGCCGTTGGGGCTGGTGTAGCTGCCGGGGTAGGGACCGTCGGTGAAGGTCTTGTCGTCGCCCGTCGCCTCGGTGGTCTCCAGGTACTCCCGCCCGTCGACGGTCCTCTTTCTGTCGAACTTCCTTGTGCCCAGGGACTTTCCGTTGAGGAACAGCTCGACGGTGTCGACGTTGGAGTACGCCCACACCTCGACCGTGTCGCCCTCCTCGTGGTTCCAGGTCATCGGCAGCAGATGGACCATGGGTTCGTCGGTCCACTGGCTCCTGAAGAGGTGGTACATGTCCTTCGGGAAGCCCGCGGTGTCGACCGCGCCGAAGAAGGACGCCTTCACCGGGAAGACGTCGTACGGTGTCGGCTCGCCGATGTAGTCGATGCCCGACCACAGGAACTGCCCGGCGAACCACTTCCGGTCGCGGTCCTTCTTGTGCCCGTACTCGCCGCTCATGGTCCAGGAGGCGAGGTTGTTGTCGTAGGACGAGGTGGCGCGCTTGCCCGGTGTGTGGTTCTCGCCGGTGTTGAGGCGCTCGGGCTCCTGGTACGCGCCGCGCGTCGAGGTCTCCGAGGAGGACTCGGACTCGAAGAGGAACAGCTTGGGGTAGCGGGCGTGCAGCGCGTCCACCGACTTGGCGGTGTTGTAGTTGAGGCCCAGGCCGTCGAGCTTGGCCAGGATCAGGTCACCCGGGGAACCCGGCGCGGGCACACTGCGGTGCCGGTGGGAGCCGATCACGATCGGCCGTGTCTCGTCATGCGCCTTGACTTGGGCAATCAGCCGATCCGCGATGCCGAGACCCGCAGTGGAGGTGAACTCACTGATCTCGTTGCCGATCGACCACATGACCACGGCCGGCGAGTTGCGGGCGGCGAGCACCATCTCCGCGATGTCGATGTCGGCCCACTCGTCGAAGAACCGGCCGTAGTCGTACCGCGTCTTGGAGCTGCGCCAGCAGTCGAACGCCTCCACCATCATCACGATGCCGAGCTCCTCACAGACCTGGATCATCTCCGGCGAGGGCGGGTTGTGGGAGGTGCGGAAGGCGTTGACGCCCATCGACTTCATGAGGGTCATCTGGCGGCGGATCGCGTCGATGCTGACCGCGGCGCCGAGGGCACCCAGGTCGTGGTGAAGGTCCACGCCCTTGATCTTGGTGTGGGCGCCGTTGAGGGAGAAGCCCTCGTCCGGGTCGAAGCGGAAGGTGCGGATGCCGAACGGGGTGCGGTAGGTGTCGGTGGTCGTGCCGCCGACACGCAGCTCGGTGTGCAGGATGTAGCGCCGCGGGCTCGCGAATTCCCACAACGCCGGTTCCAGGACGGTGAGTTCATGCGTCTCGTCGGTCTCGTCGGTGACGGCGACCGTGGAGGACGTACGGGCGACGGTGCGGCCGCGGGGGTCAGTGATCCGGGAGACGACCTCGACGTCCGCGCCGGTGCCGGCCTCGTTCACCAGGGCCGTCCGCACCCGTATGAGGGCCCGCTCGGCGGTGACCTCGGGTGTGGTGACGCAGGTGCCCCAGCGCGCCACGTGCACCGGTTCGGTGACGACCAGGCGGGCCTCGCGGTAGATGCCGCTGCCGGAGTACCAGCGACTGCTGGGGAGCCGGTTCTGGACCTTGACCGCGAGGATGTTCTCGGTGGTGCCGTCGGTGTGCACCAGGTCGGTGAGGTCGAAGGCGAAGCCGGTGTAGCCGTAGGGGTGATGGCCGACCTCCGTGCCGTTGCAGTGGACGGCGGAGTCCATGTAGACCCCGTCGAACTCCACCGAGATGCGCTTGCCCGCCAGGGCGGGCGGCAGGGTGAAGGCGAGGCGGTACCAGCCGAGGCCGCCGGGAAAGAACCCGGTGCCACTGGTCGTGCCGTGCTGGGTGGTGGGGGTCTGCTCGATGCTCCAGTCGTGCGGGACCGCGACCTCGCGCCACGCCGAGTCGTCGTAGGCGGGGTCGGCGGCACCGGCGTAGGCGCCGGTCGGGTCGGTGATGCCGTCCGGGTTGACCAGCGCGAAGCGCCAGCCGTCGCGCAGGGCGACCGTGTGGCGGCCGGGCGCGTCCCGGGCGGCACCGGCGGCCGTCGCGGCCGGGGCGGCGCCCAGGAGCGATCCGGCGGCCGGGGCGGCCGCGGAGGCGATCAAGACCGATCTGCGAGTGACTGACATGGCGGCTCTCCCTCGTCAGGGCTCATCAGGACCCATAAGTACTCACAACTGATCGTGAACCAACAGAATCTGACGACGTGCCACACGTGCCCGTCAAGAGTGCCGTGAGCCGCTCCGTCTCTCACGCCTCCTTCTGGAGGGCCGGCGTGGAAGGGTCCTTCTGGAGGGCCGGCGTGGAAGGGTCGACGTTCGCGGAGGACCGGTACGCACTAGGCTGGGATACCGGTGACACCTGTTCACTGTGAGTGTGCGCGATGGAGTGGCGACGATGAGCCCGGTGTACCCGTTCGACGATGCCGCCACGGCGCGGGCCCTCGTCGGCACGGACGGCCTCCTCGTCCAGTGGAACGAGGGAGCGCGCCGTCTGCTGGGCTGGGCGCCGGACGAGGTCGTGGGTCGCCCGGCCGCGAGCCTGCTGGCCGGCGACACGCCCGCCATCCCCTCCGGCGAGCCCCGCTGGAACGGCGAGCTGGTGCTACGGCACCGCGACGGCCGCACCGTCTCCGTCTGGGCCCTCGTCCACCACAGACACCCCGCGGACGGCGGCGGCCGGCTCGTCGTCAGCCCGCTCCAGGCCCCCGGACCGCTGCCGCCGGACGACCCGCTGTCCGGGGTCGAACTGACACAGTCCCCCTGCGCGGTCGCGATCTTCGACGAGCGGCTGCGTCTGCACCGGATCAACGCCCCCATGGCCGAGGTCCTGCGCGTTCCCGAGGAGCGCCTGCGCGGCCTGCGCATCCCCGACATCGACGGTCGGCCGCAGAGCGCGGACTTCGAGCAGCAGATGCACCGGGTGCTCACCACCGGCCGGGGGCACGACGTGCGCTCGTACGCGCCGATCAGCGGCGACGGACGCATGGCGGCCTGGCTGGCCCGGATGTCCCCGGTCACCGACGCCGACGGGCGGGTGCGGGGCGTGTGCGTCGCCGCCCACGACTTCACCGAGCAGTACCTGGCCAGGGAGCGGCTGCAACTGGTCAACGAGGCGAGCGTCCGCATCGGCACCACCCTCGACGTCCCCCGGACGGCTCAGGAACTGGCCGACGTCTGCGTACCGGCGCTGGCCGACTTCGTCAGCGTCGACCTGCTGGAGCCGCCGGAGCAGGGCGCGGAGCCCGCATCAGGACAGTTCAGCGCGCCGATCACGCTGCGCCGCCTGGCGCACAGCTCGGTGAACCCGGGCAGCCCCGAGGCCGTGGTCAAGCTGGGACAGCTCGATGTCTACCCCAGCCCCTCGCCGCAGGCCGACTCCCTGCTCGCGGGCCACGCGATCGTGGCGTCGACGGCGACGGACGACCTCGAACGGTGGCTGTCCTGGGACCCGGTTAGGCGTCGGCGGATCGAGGAGTACGGCATCCACTCCACGATGTCCGTGCCGATCCAGGCCCGCGGCACGACCCTCGGCGTCGCGGTCCTCACCCGCTTCCGGCGCCCCGACCCGTTCACGCCCGACGACGTGCTGCTCGCCGAGGAGATCACCGCGCGGGCCGCCGTCTGCATCGACAACGCGCGCCGCTACTCCCGCGAACGCGAGACCGCCCTCGCCCTGCAGCGCAGCCTGCTCCCCCGCAACCTCCCGCGCACCGCCGCCGTCAGGGCCGCCTCGCGCTACCTTCCGGCCGCGCAGGCCGGGGTGGGCGGCGACTGGTTCGACGTGATCCCGCTGTCCGGGATGCGGGTCGCCATGGTCGTCGGGGACGTGGTCGGCCACGGCGTCCAGGCCTCCGCCACCATGGGCCGACTGCGCACCGCGGTGCGCACCCTCGCCGACATCGACCTCGCCCCGGACGAGCTCCTCACCCACCTCGACGACCTCGTCCTACGGCTCTCCGACGAGGCCGGCACCGAAGGCAGTCCCGGCGAGGTGGGCGCGACCTGCCTGTACGCCGTGTACGACCCGGTGTCCCGACGCTGCACCCTCGCCCGGGCCGGCCATCCGCCGCCCGTGCTGCTCCCGCCGGGCGGCGCGCCCCGGCAGGTCGACCTGCCCTCAGGGCCGCCGCTGGGTCTGGGCGGACTGCCGTTCGAGTCGGCCGAGCTGGACCTGCGTGAGGGCTCGGTCCTCGCGTTCTACACCGACGGGCTGATCGAGTCCCGCGAGCGGGACGTCGAGACGGGCCACGCGCTGCTGTGCGAGGCCCTCGCGGCCGACGCGGACTCCCTCGACGAGGCCTGCGACCGGATCCTGCACACCCTGCTGCCGACGGGCGGGGCCGCCGACGACGTGGCCCTGCTGCTGGCCCGTACCCAGGGTCTTCCGGCATCCCGGGTGGCGACCTGGGACATCCCCGCCGACCCGGCGCTCGTCTCCCCGATCCGCAAGCAGGTCGTCGAACAGCTCGCCGTCTGGGAGCTGGACGAGGTCGGCTTCACGACCGAGCTCGTGGTGAGCGAGCTCGTCACCAACGCCATCCGCTACGGCTCCCGCCCCATCCGGCTGCGGCTGATCCACGACGCGGCCACGCTGATCTGCGAGGTGTCCGACACCAGCCACACCGCTCCGCACCTGCGCCGCGCCAAGACGTGGGACGAGGGCGGCCGAGGGCTGCTGCTGGTCGCCCAGCTCACGCAGCGGTGGGGCAGCAGGCACCACACGGAGGGCAAGACGATCTGGGCGGAGCTGGCGCTGCTCGACGAGGAGTGAGGACTTCTCGGCCGGTCACACAGGTGTCCTCGCATCGGTGTCGTGTCGTATCGGTGTCGTGTCCATCGGTGTCGCATCGGTGTCGTGTCGTATCGGTCGCGGGGGGAACTCGGCGCGCATGTCTCAGTCGAAGCGTTCCGTCGCCTTATGGGTGAGCGCGCTCGCCGTGCCGGGGCTGTTGACCGCCTGCGGCACGACGGGCCCGTCACAGGAATCGGCCGACACCACGGACGGAGTGCACCGTATGGCGGCCGAGCCCGCCGTCGGCACCACGCGGTGCCACACCTCCGAGCTGCGCGCCTCCGTCGGCCGCAACGATCCGGGCGCCGGGCAGTGGAACTTCCCGGTCGTCCTCACCAACGTCTCCTCCCGCACCTGCACGGTGTACGGGTATCCGGGCGCCGCCTTCCTGGACGCGTCCGGCAAGCAGCTGGGCCCCGACCCGAAGCGCGCGCCGGACCAGAAACCGGCGAAGGTCACGCTGGCGCCGGGCCGCAGCGCGTGGGCGGGGCTGTCGTACAGCAATCCGGAGATCAGCGGCGCCCACGCGGCCACTCCCGCCGCGCTCCTGGTCACCCCTCCGGACGAGCGCAAGCCACTGAAGGTGAAGTGGACGGGCGGGCCCGTGCCCGTGTCCGGCAACGCCTCCTCGGTGTTCCTGACGGTGTTCGCGCCCGGCACCGGCCCCTGACCGTCCGCCCCTCCCCGACCCTCCCGGCGGGCGTCTCACCCAGCCGTGTTTTCATGGGCGGCTCCCCCATCTGATCGTGTCCTGAAGGAACCGCCCTGAACGCCCCGCTCTCCGAGTCCCTGTCCGTCGCCCTGCTCGTCGCCACTCTCGTGTGGGCCGTCCTGCGTCCCGGCGGGTGGCCGGAGGCGGTCGTGGCGGTCCCGGCCGCCGGGATCGCCATCGTCACCGGGGTGATCTCGCCGGACCACGCGCTGGCGGAGGCCGAGCGGCTCGGCCCGGTGGTGGGCTTCCTCGCCGCGGTCCTGGTCCTCGCCCACTTCTGCGACGTCGAGGGCCTCTTCACGGCGTGCGGGGCGTGGATGGCCCGCTGGGCCCGGGGCCGCCCCCGACGGCTGCTGACCGCGGTGTTCGTCCTCGCCTCGGTGATCACGGCCGTACTCAGTCTCGACGCCACCGTGGTGCTGCTGACGCCGGTCGTGCTGGCCACCGCCACCCGAATGGGCGTGCGCTCCCGGCCGCATCTCTACGCCTGCGCGCATCTGTCGAACACGGCGTCACTGCTGCTGCCGGTCTCCAACCTCACCAATCTGCTGGCGTTCACGGCGAGCGGGCTGAGCTTCACCCGGTTCGCCGCGCTGATGGCGCTGCCCTGGCTGGTGGCGATCGGCGCCGAGTACCTGGTCTTCTGGCGGTTCTTCGCCGACGACCTGGCGGCTCCCGCGCCCTCCGCCGACACCGCCGAGCCACCGCCGCTTCCGCTGTTCGCCCTGGCCACCGTGGCCTGCACGCTCGCCGGGTTCGTGGTGGCCTCCGCCGTCGGCATCGACCCGGCATGGGCCGCGTCGGCGGGGGCGCTGGTGCTGGCGGTCCGCGCGCTCGTACGGCGGCGGGCCACACCGCTCACGGTGGTGCGGGCCGCTTCCCCGGCGTTCCTGGCGTTCGTGCTCGCCCTCGGCGTCGTCGTACGCGCTGTGGTGGACAACGGCCTCGCCGACGCGCTGCGGCACGTGCTGCCCGGCGGCTCCGGGCTCGTCGCCCTGCTCGCGCCGGCCGCCCTGGCCGCCGTACTGGCGAACCTGATCAACAACCTGCCCGCGGTGCTGGTCCTGCTGCCGCTCACCGCTCCGGCCGGCGCCGGCGCGGTGCTCGCCGTGCTGCTCGGGGTGAACATCGGGCCGAACCTGACGTACGCCGGGTCGCTGGCGACGCTGCTGTGGCGGCGCATCGTGCAACGGCAGGAGGAGGGTGCGGGCGTGGGCTTCGGTGAGTTCACCCGGCTCGGGCTGCTCGCGGTACCGGCCGCGTTGGTCCCGGCGGTGGCGGCGCTGTGGGGGTCGCTGCTGGTCGTCGGGGCCTGAGCGCGCGTCTCACCCGCGGGTTCAACGGCCGCCGTAGCCGTAACCCCCGTAGCCATAGCCCCCGTAGCCATAGCCCCCGTAGGGGTAACCGCCGTACGGGTAACCGCCGTTGCCATAGCCGCCGTAGCCGCCCGGCGCGCCGCCGTTCGGGTTGTTCGGGGAGCAGTAGTACGGGTTGTACGAGCAGGGGTCGGCCGTGGACGGTGCGGCGGTCGGGGTGGGCTTCGGGGTGGTGCGGGGCGCGGTCGGAGTGGGGGTGGGGGCCGGGGTTTTCGCGGCCTTCGGGGTGGGCGCCGGCGGCGGGGGCGTCGGCGCGGGGTCGCTGTCCGTGCCCCAGTTGACGGCCTCCATCTGGGGGTCGGGCTTCGAGGTGTCGATGGCCCAGCGCTGGGCGGGGTCGTCGGCACGGTTCTTCAGGACGAGGGCGCCGGAGCCGTCGGTGGCGGCGGGTGCCAGCGCCAGGTCCTGGTCCCAGCGGGGCACCAGTGTGCCCTGAAGGGTGAAGTCGTAGCGGACGTTCTTCTCGCCGGGCCGGTCGGCGCCGGTGCACGGCGCGAGCCGTACGGAGTAGCCGAGGTGGGAGTCCAGGCAGAGGTCGGGGTCGGCTGCGTTGCGCAGCAGGCCGTCGGTCTCGTACGTCCACTGCTGGGACTCGGTCGAGGAGCACTTGGCCAGCCGTGTCTCCGCGCCCTGGACGGTCTTCGCGCCGACGATGCCGACACAGAGGCCCGAGTCCACGTTGTGCAGCCTGCCGCGCAGGGCGCCCCGGGCTTCGTCACCGGATCCCGTCCAGGACGGGTTGGTCGTCGAGTCGCCCGCGCCCGAGCCGGGCGCCTCGGTGGTCTCGCCGCCGTCGGCCGAGGTGGTGCCGTCGTCGGGGCCCACGGCGGACCACAGCACCAGCGGCAGGACGACCAGCCCGCTGACGGTGAGGACGGCCGCGGCGAGGTTACGGCGGCGGACACGACGGGCCGCCTTGCGGTCCGAACGACGGGAGACGGGACGGGCGTCGCCGGCGGGATCGGTGCGGGGGGCCCGGCGGGCGTCGCCGCGGGAGTCCGGGCGGGTGTCGGCACGGGACTCGGACCGGGTCTCGACACGGGACTGGGCACCGGTGCGGGACCGGGCACCGAAACGGCCGCCGGCGCGGGCGCCCTTGCGGGCGCCGGAACCGGCACCCGAGCCGGCGCGGTCGGCCGATCTGGAGTCGGCCGGGCCGCCGGGGCGGACCTGCGGGCCGGGCCCGGGTGAGTCGAACGGCTCTCCCGGGAAGCCCACGAACTCCGCCGATGACGGCGCGGCCGCGGCGGGGTCGTCGACCCGGTTCGCCCGCGCCTCGAGGTAGGACCGCGCGCCCCAGCCCAGCACCCCCTCGGCCAGGGCGACCCCGAGCCCTCCGCCGTTGAACTGCTCCAGCTGGCCCGCGGTGTGCCGGCAGTGCCTGCACTGCTCGAGGTGGGCGCGCAGGTCGGGGTCGAGGTCGACACCGCCGCGCCGGTAGGTCACGTCCAGCAGCCGGTGGTAGCGGCGGCAGTCGTCGTCGGGGGCGAGTTCGCGGTGGACCTGGAGGCACTCGTCGCGCAGGCGCTCACGGGCGCGGCGCAGTTCGACGCGCGCGTCCTCCTCGTCCAGGCCGAGCAGCCCGGCCGGGGTCGCCAGCGGTTCGGCCTCCACCTCGGTGTGCCACAGCAGGCAGCGAGCGGACTGGGACAGCCGCTGGAACGCGCGGGACAGCAGCCGCCGGTCCGCCGACGGGAGCAGTCGGGCGGCGACACGGGTCCCCTCGTCGGTGTCGGAGCGCAGGGCGGGGTGGAGCAGGTCGCGTCGGCCGTCGGTGTCCCACTCCGCGGCGATGCGGCGCACGGTGACGAGGAGGTGGGGCCGCCACGCGGCGGTCGGTCCGCTCTGTCGCAGGGACGCTCCGAAGAGCCTCGTGAACGCCGCTGTGGTGAGCATGCCCGCGGCCCGCGCGCTGTCGGTGCACAGCCTGGCGTAGGCGAAGGCCGCTTCCCAGTGCCGATCCAGAAGTTCGCCGACGGGGTGGAGCGCGGGCGAGCCGCCCGTCCACTTGGTCAGCTCGGCACTGAGCTGTTCGTCCGTGGCGTCGAACCGGCGCGCGGGGGTCGGGAAATTCGACGGGCCAGCGTCAGTCAAGGCGGCATTCCTTCCAAGGGCATGCGGCGGATCCACCCGTACAGAGTTCGGCATCTCGAACGTTCGTCTGGGGCAGCTCTTTTGGAGCGCGGAGCGGTGAACGGGGAGACGCCTCGTGCGCACAGCGAGAATATTTTGTCTGCACGCCGACAACGCACACCTTTACACAGGTCATCGGCAGTGAACAAGAGATATCGCGGTTTTGCGCATTGCGTGCAGGCCACCGCATTTGACGGAACGTCACTCCAGGACCTCTAAGGAATTTCGCGTCTTATCGGAGCGTAAATTCGAGTGGGGATTCCCCGATACGCGCCCGGTGGCATCCCGTACCGCTCCCGGAACACCCGGCTGAAGTGAAACGGACTCGCGAAGCCGGAGGCAGCGGCCACCCGTTCCACGGACAGGTCGGTGCTCTCCAGGAGCCGGGCGGCGTGGCCCAGCCGGGCCTCGCGCAGCGCCCGCATCGGCGAGTGGCCGAGCTGCTCGGTGAACAGGTGCGCGAACCGGGAGGGCGACAGGGCGACCGCGCCGGCGAGCGAACGGACCGTGTGCGGGGCGCCCGGGTCGGCGGCGATCAGCGCCTGCGCCCTGAGCACCCGGGCGTCGGCACCGGGCCGGGCCGACGGCGGGCGAGCGGCGGCGGTCGTGAGGAGGACCACCTCCTCCAGGGAGCACAGGGCGAGTTCCCTGGCAGCGCTGCCGTGCGCGACGGCGACCGGATAGTCCGCGGCGGGGGTCGTGACGGGCGGGGCCTCGGTGCCGGTCCAGCGGGCGTCGGCGAGCATGCGACCGAACGCCGCCTCGACGCGCCCGTGCAGGCCGGCGGGGACGGGGGTGACGACGTACATCCCGTCGCCGGTGCCGTACGGCCGCAGCCAGGACACCCAGGAGGGCCGCGCCTGACAGTGCGCCCACCAGAAACGCCAGTGCGGGGCGCCGGGCTCGACGCCGTAGCCGTGCGGGACGCCCGGCGCGAGCACCACGAGGTCCCCCGCTCCGGCGCGCGTCCCCGCATGCCCCTGCCGCAGGCGGCCGCGCCCGCCGGTCGTCCAGGTGAACAGCCAGCTGTCCGATCCCCCGGGCCGGTCGACGGTGTACGCGGGGAGTTGGTCGAAATGGCCGACGACCACATGGCCGGGCGGCGGCGAGGGGTCGCCGGGTGTGGCAGCCCGGGGCATGTCGTCAGCACGCATGGGCATCCTTTCGTACGCAGCGTCGGCCTAGGGTCTTTCGTTTGGATCAGGCCGGATCAGGGAGCGGGGTCCGGTGCCGTGCGTCGCAAGGCAGAGGAGGGCGGCAGGGCGGAGCCCTGCCGACCGACGACAACGCGGCGAGGCGCGGTGCCGGACCCCGCGAGCCCGGCATGATCCAAACGAGAGGCCCTAGCGTGGTGGGCAGAGGACACCGGACCGGGGAGGGACCGCATGACAGCCACGGGCATCGACGCCGCCGAGGCTCCCATACTGACGGAGGGGGGACTGCGGCAGTACCGGGAGGACGGTTTCACCGTCGTGCGCGGGATGTTCGGGTACGGGGAGATCGACCGGCTCCGCGCCGAGTTCGCGGCGCTGCACGCGGCCGGGCCGGTGCCCGGGCACTTCGAGCCGCGCCCCGGCTCCGCCGACCCGCTGCACACGTACCCGAGGGTGATGCAGCCGCACGAGGTCAGCCCGCTCGCGCGGCGGGTGCTGCTGGACGCCCGGCTGCGGAGTGTGCTGGAGGCGCTGCTCGGTGAGGAGGTGCTGGCCGCCCAGAGCATGTACTACTTCAAGCCGCCGGGGGCGCGAGGGCAGGCGTTGCACCAGGACAACTTCTATCTGCGGGTGGAACCGGGCACGTGCGTGGCGGCGTGGATCGCGTGCGACGAGATCGACCGGGAGAACGGGGGCCTCGAAGTCGTGCCGGGTACGCACGCGATGGACCTGTTCTGCCCCGAGGAGGCGGACGCGGGGGTGTCGTTCGCACGGGAGTACGTACCGCCGCCGCCCGGCCTCGCGACCGTACCCGTCGACATGGCGCCGGGGGACGTGCTGTTCTTCAACGGCAGTCTCGTGCACGGGTCACAGCCCAACCGCACCGGCGACCGGTTCCGGCGCTCGTTCATCGGGCACTACGTGGGCCGCTCCACCGCCCGCATCGGTGCGTACTACCGGACGGTGAACATGAGCGGTGAGCGGGTGGCCCTGGCGGAGAGCGAGGGCGCGGGGCCGTGCGGCACGGAGTTCGCGCCGCACGGGCCTCACTGAGAGGTACGGAGGAGGACGTCCGCCTGAAGGCTGGTCGGCGCCGTCTGCCGGGGCGCCGGCACCGACGGTGCGGTCCTCCCACTCCCCCTGGCCGAAGGTCTCGCGGTCGTAGGGTACGGCCGCGTCGTCACCGATCAGTTGTGAGACGGCGCCTCGAGCCCAGGGCGTGTGGCGGGCGTCCCGTCGTCCGCCCGAAGGGCGGGCCCTGCGGCGTCCGGTGCGTGTGATCGCACGGCGGAGGGTCGCCCGCGTACCGGGCGTACGGGGGCGATCCCGGCAACGCGGCGAGCGCGCGTGCCGGGCGTCGCAGGGCAGGCGGGACGTTCGCAACACGCCCTACGTCCCACCGAGCAGGTCCAGCGCGCGCTCCCAGCCGAACTCCCCCGCCTCGCCGCCCGCGTACGGCTCCGCGAAGCGCACGCCCATGCCGCGCAGGCGGATCAGGCTGTCCTGGTAGGCGGGGTGGGCGGCGAGGGAGTCGGACACGCACGGCAGGACCGCGATCGGCACGCCCAGGCCGGACACCTCGCACAGGGTGCCCAGGGCGAGGGTGTCGGCGATGCCGGCCGCCCATTTGTTGACGGTGTTGAACGTGGCGGGCGCGACGACGACGGCGTCCGGGTCGGGGAAGGGGCGCGGGTCGCCGGGGCGCCGCCACGCGGAGCGGATGGGTCGCCCGGTCTGTGCCTCCACCGCGGCGGTGTCGAAGAAGCCGTTCAGGGCGGTGGGCGTGGCGAAGACGCCCACCGCCCAGTCCCGCTCCTGCGCGGCGGTGATCAGCTTGCTGACACCCGCGGCGATCCCGGCGGCACAGACGACGACGTAGAGGAAGGGCTTTCCATCCGGTTCGGTCACGCGGGGAACCCTACTGAAGCGGGTGGGACCGACCGTGCCCGGCCGCCGTACGGCGATCGGCTGCCGCCGGTCACGGGTCCGTGACGGCGATGGCGCTCACCGGGCAGGCCCAGGCGGCCTCGCGGATCATCGGGTCGCCCCCGCCGTCCGCCCGGCCAGGCAGGAGGGCGCTGTAGCCGTCGTCGTCCTGGGTGAAGACGCCCGGGGCGGCGAGGGCGCACTGGCCGGCGCCGATGCAGACGTCCCTGTCGATGTCGATGTGCATGACCGTCGGCCTCTCACCAGGTCACGGGGAGTTCCAGCATCCCCTGGATGGTGTCGCCGGGCTTGAAGGGGATCGTGTCCGCCGGGGCGGCGAGCCGCAGTTCCGGCAGGCATGCGAAGAGGGACTGCAGGGCGATCTCCATCTCGGCGCGGGCCAGGTTCTGGCCGAGGCACTGGTGGATGCCGAAGCCGAACGACACGTGGTGGCGGGCGGAGCGGTGAAAGTCGAGGGTGTCGGGTTCGGCGTAGACGCTCTCGTCGCGGTTGATGACCGAGGTCGAGAAGACCACACCGTCACCGGCCCGGATCGTCGTCCCGGCCACCTCGATGTCCTCGGTGGCCAGCCGCAGCAGCCCGTCCGCGATGGACAGCACCCGCATCAGTTCCTCGACGGCGGCGGGCAGCAGTGCCGGGTCGGCCAGCAACTCTGCAAGCTTTTCCGGGTGTTGGAGCAGCGTGTAGGTGCCCAGCGAGATCATGTTGGCGGTCGTCTCGTGGCCGGCGACCAGCAGGATGATCGCGAGAGCGGTCAACTCCTCACGGTCCACGGCGCCTTCGCGCAGCTGCTGATGGACGAGGTCGTCGAGGATGCCGTCCCCGGGCTGCCGCTCCTTCCGCTTGCGGTCGATCAACTCGCCGACGTACTCCTCGAGTCGGTCGCGCGCCCGGAGCGTGTCGTCTGCTGTGGGTCCGCGCAGCAGCCGCCGTGACTGCTCCTCGAAGAACTCGTGGTCGGCGTACGGCACGCCCAGCAGGGCACAGATCACCATCGACGGCACGGGCAGCGCGAAGGCGCTCACCAGATCGGCGGGCGGTCCCTGGGCGGTCATCGCGTCGAGCCGCTCGTCGACGACGCGCTGGATGCTCGGGCGCAGTTCGTTGGCGCGTTTCAGGGTGAAGCTGGGGACCATCATTCGGCGCTGTACCCGGTGCTCCGGGTCGTCGACGCCGAGCAGGGCGGTCTTCTTGTGGCGGACGGCCGCGAAGCGCTCGGTGGGCGCGGGGAAACCGGGCTGGGTGCGGTCGGTCGACAGGCGGGGGTCGGCGAGCAGGTCACGGGCGACACCGTGACCGGTCACCAGCCAGGCGGGGCTGCCGTCGAAGAGGCTGACACGCGTCAGGGGGCGCGCGTCGCGCAGCGGGTCATAGGCGGTCGGCGGGTGGTAGGGACAGGTGCGGTCCTGGGGGAAGGCGACGGGTTCCGACAGTTCCGAGAGTTCCGTCATGGAAGACCTCACAGACGAAGGGAGCGTCGTGCCGATCTTCATTAGATGCCCGGGGCACCTATGGGGCGACGCGAAGTTCGGCCAGATCGGTGAACGGGACGATCTGGCCGGAGTTGAGCGTTCCGCGGCGTCGGCCGGAGGGGCGGATGCCGCCCTCGCCCGGTAATTCGGTTGCCGCCGCGAGGGGCCCACCCCCAGGATCCAGCCATGCCCACGATCGATGCCCTTGCGCCGCTGATGTCCGCCCCCGCCGTCCCGGTGCGAGGCCGACAGCAGCCCGGGGATCCACGGAGGCTCGACGCCGCGCGCTCATGACGGGCGCGCTCGTCGCGGGGCTGGTCGCGGGCTACGGCATCGCCATCCCTGTGGGCGCGGTCGGCACATACCTCGTCTCCCTCACCGCGCGCACCTCCCTGCGCACCGGCGCGTGCGCCGCGCTCGGCGTCGCGGCCGCCGACGGGCTCTACGCCCTGCTCGCCACGGTCGGCGGTTCCGCCGTGGCCGCCGTGCTGCGGCCCGTGCTGGCACCGCTGGCCTGGGCCTCCGCCCTGGTGCTGCTCGCGCTGGCGGCGCTGGGCACGGTCACCGCCGTACGGCAGTACCGCGCGCACCATCTCAGCGCGCGCTCCGAGCCAACTCCGCCGAGTCCGGCGCGGGCCTTCCTGTCCCTGCTCGGGATCACGCTCCTCAATCCCACCACCGTCCTCTACTTCGCGGCCCTCGTGCTCGGCACCGGCACCGCGGACGCGGCACGCCCCCTGGAACAGGGCGCGTTCGTGCTGGCCGCCTTCGCCGCGTCGGCCAGCTGGCAACTCCTGCTCGCCGGGGGCGGCGCACTGCTGGGCCGGGCCCTGACCGGGCACCGGGGACGCCTGGTGACGGCGCTCGTGTCGAGCGGGGTGATGGCGGTGCTGGCCGTACGGATCGTCGTGCAGGTGTGAGCGGGGCCGGGCCATGACCCGTGAAGGAGCGGACAGGATCACGGGCATGGTGCGGATGAATCCCGCGCATACGCGTGTTGTAGTGCGGTACGGGTCAGCCGTACCACGCGACGAGCGACGAAAGGGACGGATGCCATGCCTCTTGAGGGCGAGTACGAACCCAGCCCGACCCAGTGGGTGCGTGAGCAGGTGGAGCTGTACGAGAAGTCCGGCGGCACGGAGGGAACGACCCTGCTGGACACGGGAATGCCCGTCATAGTGCTGACCACGCGGGGCGCGCGGAGCGGGAAGATCCGCAAGACGCCGCTGATGCGCGTGGAGCACGACGGACGGTACGCCGTGGTCGCCTCCCAGGGCGGGGCTCCCAAGCACCCGGTCTGGTACCACAACATCAAGGCCGATCCCCGGGTGGAACTCCAGGACGGCCCGGAGAAGCGGGATCTGACGGCCCGTGAGGTCACCGGCGAGGAGAAGGCCGCGTGGTGGGACCGTGCCGTCGCGGCCTATCCCCCGTACGCCGAGTACCAGACGAAGACGACCCGGGAGATCCCCGTCTTCGTCCTCGAACCGGCCGACGGAAGCTGATCCAGGAAAATTTCCGCGTCCGGGTGCATGAACCGGCCGACCCCGGGCACCCGAACGTCAGGCCCCGCCGCGTTCCCCCGTCGCGGCGGGGCTTTCCCATGTCTCGCGCGGCGCTCGGTCGGTCACGTCGAGGAAGATCTGGTCCGCCTCGGGGACGATCCCGGCGATGGACCGCTTGATGCGGTCGGCGACCTCCTCGACCCGTTCGCTGTCCAGACCGGGGGCCAGGTCGATCCGGGCGGCCACGAGTGCCGCGTCCAGGCCCGTCTTCATCGTGAACAGCGCCTCGACGCTGTCGATCTCGGGCTGTGCCTGCAGCAGCGCCCGGATCCTGTGGCCGGCCTCGGGGTCGGCGGCCTCCCCGATCAACTGGTCGCGCGCGTCACGGCCCAGCCGGTAGGCGACGTACACGAGCAGCGCGCCGATGGCGAGCGACGCGGACGCCTCCCACACCACCTGGCCGGTGACCATGTGCAGCGCCATGCCGACAATGGCGAAGGTCACCCCCAGCACCGCCGTGCCGTCCTCGGCGACGACCGTGCGCAGGGCCGGGTCGCGCAGACCGGCGGCGCCGCCCTGCTTGCGCACCTGGTACAGGGCCCGTACGAGGGAGGCGCCCTCGGCGAGAAGGGCGACGCCGAGCACGATCAGACCGACCACGTATCCGCCGAGTTCTTCCTCCGCACCGTTCCTGAGCGCCTCGAAGCCCTGGAAGAAGGAGAAGCAGCCCCCCATCACGAAGATCCCGACGGCCGCGAGGAGCGACCAGAAGAACCGCTCCTTGCCGTAGCCGAAGGGATGACGGGCATCGGCCGGGCGGCGGCTGCGGCGCAGTGCGGCCAGCAGGAAGACCTCGTTGAGGCTGTCGGCGACCGAGTGGGCCGCCTCCGACAGGAGCGCGGGCGAGTGCGCGAGGAGGCCGCCCACCGCCTTGGCGACGGCGATGACCAGGTTGGCTGCCAGGGCCACCAGGACGGTGACGCGTGTCTTGCGATCGGCTTGGCGTTCCGTAGGTGTCTCACTCACCCTTCGCCGATTGCCCGGGCCATGGCTGATCACACCGTGCCGTCGGCGGAAAACGGGGAACCCGGGGAGAAGCGGGGAAAACGGCCGGAAAGCGGGGGTACACGGCCGCGAGACACGCACGACAGCGAGGAGGAACCATGAGCGGCGGGGGCGCCGGCAACGACGCGTACGGCCACACGAGGTTCAAGCGGTCCAAGAGCCACTTCACCGACCGGATCACCGCGGACGCCCGCGACGGCTGGCCGGTGGAGGCGGGACGCTACCGTCTGGTGGTCAGTCGCGCCTGCCCGTGGGCGAGCCGGACGCTGGTGTCGCGACGGCTTCTGGGCCTGGAGGACGCCGTGTCCCTGGCGGTCGCCGACCCGGTCCAGGACGACCGCAGCTGGCGGTTCACCCTCGACCCCGGCGGGCGGGACCCGGTCCTCGGCATCCGCTACCTCGGTGAGGCGTACGACCGGCGGGAGACCGGCTACCCGGGCGGGGTGAGTGTGCCGGCGGTCGTGGACGTGCCCAGCGGGAAGCTGGTCACCAACGACTACCACCAGATCACCCTCGACTTCGCGACGGAGTGGACGGCCCTGCACCGGGCGGGCGCGCCCGACCTGTACCCGCGGGCGCTGCGCGACGAGATCGACTCGGTGATGGCGGACGTGTACGAGGACGTCAACAACGGTGTCTACCGTGCGGGGTTCGCCACCGACCAGGAGGAGTACGAGGAGGCGTGCGCGGCCGTCTTCCGGCGGCTGGAGCTGCTGGTGCCGCGGCTGACCCGGCAGCGCTATCTGGTCGGTGACACGATCACCGAGGCGGACATCCGGCTGTTCACCACGCTGGTGCGTTTCGACGCGGTCTACCACGGTCACTTCAAGTGCAATCGCTGGAAGCTGACGGAGAACGAGGTGCTGTGGGCGTACGTCCGCGATCTCTACCAGACGCCGGGATTCGGCGACACCGTCGACTTCGACCACATCAAGCGGCACTACTACCAGGTGCACACCGGCATCAATCCGACCCGCATCGTTCCCGTGGGCCCCGACCTGTCCGGCTGGCTGACCCCGCACCACCGGGAGCAGCTCGGCGGGCGCCCCTTCGGGGACGGATCACCACCGGGTCCGGTACGCGCCGAGGAGGAGATCCCGGCATCCGGCCGCCCCTGAGGCCCCTGCTCCTACGACCCGACCCACGTACCCCTGACAACCCACTTCCCTGACCAAGGAGGTCCCGTGGCCAAGAAGAAGAAGCTCTCCCGCGGCTACCAGCCGATCGGCTTCGTGCTGGGCTGGTCGAGCGGATGGCTGGCCGGGCTCGCCTTCCGCAAGACCTGGCAGGCCATCCGGCACGAGGACGACGCACCCGACGCCCTCGACCGCGACCGCGGCTGGGGCGAGGTCCTCTTCGCCGCCGCCGTCCAGGGCGCCATCTTCGCCGTGGTCCGCAGCGCCGTCGACCGCACCGGTGCGAAGGCCATCGAACGCAGGACGGGAGTCTGGCCCACCAAGGAGGAGGGCGGCCGCGACTGAGCCTGCCGGCAGCTGCGCCCACGCTGCGGCTGAGGCCGAGCTCCGGCTGGGTTCGGCCGACGGCCCACTGTGTGGCCGAGGCCGGGCCCGGCAGGGCCCGGCCGACGGCTCAGCGCGGTAGGCGGGCCGGGTTCGGCCGTCGGGCCAGCCTGCCCACTGCGGTGGGCGAGACCGGGTTCGGCCGGGCCGGGCCAGCCACCCCCCGCGGACCGAGGCAGCGTGCGGCGGGCGGCTGGGACCCACCGCTGTACTACCTCAGGCCCGACCCCGGCCGAGTCGGGCCCACCGGCCCACTACGGTGTCCGCGGCCGCGCTCGTCCGGCCCGGCCAGCGGCCCAGCACTGCGGCTGAGACCGAGCCCCGGCCAGGCCGGGCCAGCCACCCCCTGCCGACCGAGGCAGCGTACGGCGGGCGGGGGCCCACCGCCGTAGCTCAGGCCGGACCCCGGCCGAGGCAGTGGCTGAGGCCGAGCACCCGGGGGCCGGGGTTGTCTCCGCCCCTCCGCCGGCGCCCGGGACATCGCCACTGCCATGGGTTCAGCCCAGCTTGGTCGCTGAGGCCAAGCGCCCGCCCGAGGTCGGCCTCAGGCCTCTGCCGCCCGCAGCCTCGCCACAGAGTCCAGCCCTGCTTCGGTGCCGCTGAGACCGAGCCCGGCTGCGGCCGGCCTCAACCCCTCCGCCAGCGGCCTCGTCCTGTGAGCTCAGCCCTGTTTCAGTGCGGCTGAAGCCACGGGCTGGCCGGGCTCGGTCTCACGTCGCTCCGTCGCTGCCCAGGACATCACCCCCTGTGCTCAACCCTGCTTAGGTGCCGTCGACGGGACGCGGCGGAGGGTGAAGGAGTGGCCGGCGGGGTCGGCGTAGCCGCGTTCCTCGTAGGGGCCGGGGGCGTAGTTCGTCTCCAGGGGGCGGCCGCCGAGGCCGACGACCCTGCGTTCGGCCTCGTCCAGGTCGTCCACCAGGAAGTCGAGGTGGGCCTGGAGGGAGTTCTCGGGGCGCGGCCAGCTGGGCGGGGTCGCGTTCACGTCGCGGCGGAACGCGAGCCGGGTTCCGTCGGCGCCCCTGATCTCCACCCGGTTGGCCGTCGCGTCGGTCTCCTGCGCCTCCAGCAGCTCCTTGTAGAACACGGCGAGCTTCTCCGGCTCGGCACAGTCGAGCACGACGACGCCAGCTTTCACCAGTGCCATGTCTCCTCCGCGGGATTCTGGGCGCGGAACGGAAGTGCCCCGCCGCCCTGTACCTTGCGGATATCCCGGCCCGCCCGATTCAGTCGGCCCCCGCCCCGCCCGCCAGGTTCTCCAGCCGTGCCGCCGCCGCGCTCAACAGCAGTTCCAGCGCGGCCGGATAGGAGCTGTGCCGCATGGAGACCGCGAGATGGCGGGCCGTGGCGGCGATGTGCGGATGGGTGTCGGCGGGCAGGCGGGCGTACGTCTCGCGCCACACCTCGGTTTCCGCCTCGCGCGCGGCCCTGGGCAGCGCGCTGCTCGCGGAGTCGAGGGCGCCGAAGGCCAGGTTCTGGTCGACGAACACGTGATAGATCCGCACCGCCTCGCCGTCCGGGAACCCGGCATCGCGCAGCACGCCGAGGATCGTCTCCACGGCCTGGATCTCGTGGACCCGGCCGGTCACCCGGTAGGCGCTGAGCACGGCCGCCCGGGGATGGGCGAGCGCGCCGACGTGCATGCGCAGCCCCAGGTCCCACAGGTCGGCCCGCCAGTCGCCGGTGGGCCGCCAACTGCGCAGGGTACGGCCGATCAGCTCGTCGGCGATGGCCAGCATCAGGTCGTCGGTGTGCCGGAAGTAGCGGTAGAGGGAACTGGGGTCGGCCCCCAGGGCATGCCCCAGCCGGCGCACCGAGAGGGCGTCGGCGCCGTGCTCCTCGATCAGCCTCAGAGCGGTCTCGACGATCAGCTCCTCGGAGAGGACGACGCCCTGCTTGGTGGGCCGCCTGCGCCGCCGGGCGGCGGGTGGAACAACACGCTCGGTCATCGCTGCCTCCGGGAGAGGGGGCAGCTCGGAGCCGCCCCACGTTGATCCGCGCCGACCCGGCTGATCCCGCACCGGTTCCCCCGTGGTGCAGCGCACTTTATGACAACACCGTTGACCTGTTAACCCCCCGGCCAGTTTCATATGCGGTCACCGGGGCCCACCATGCCCCCAGTGCGAAGCGGAGTACTGGCCATGACCGACAAGCCCTATGGCGTCGTCCCTCCCGCGCGGCCCGCGCTGCGCAAGTCCCTCGGTGTCCTGGACGGCGTCGCCGTCGCCGCGTCCAGTACGGCCGCCACCACCAGTATCGGCATCGGCCTGGGTGTCACGGCCGGCGTGGTCGGCCTGCACCTGCCCGCGATCATGCTGCTGGCCTTCCTCCCGGTGCTGGGCATCGCCGGCGCCTACTCGCGCCTGAACAAGGTCGAGCCGAACGCGGGCAACGGCTATGTGTGGGTGGGCCGTTCACTGAGCCCATGGCTCGGCTTCATGGTCGGCTGGGTGAACATCGTGGCCGTCGTCGCGTTCCTCGCCTACACGACCGCCGTCACCGGGTCCGCGCTGCTGCAACTGGCCGGGAAGGCCGGATGGCACCAGGTGGGCTCACTCACCCTCGACCCGGGCTCCACCGCCCAGACGACCGCCATGGGACTCGTCGTCCTGGCCCTGGTCACCGTGACCGCCGTCACCGGCATCCGCACCGCCGCACGGCTGCAGACCGGCCTGCTGATCTTCGAGTACGTCGTCCTGCTCGGCTTCTGCGGATACGGCATCGTCACCGGCCCGCACCCCTTCAGCCTGAGCTGGTTCGACCCGTTCGCGATCCCCTCGGCGTCGGCGCTCGCGCAGGGACTGCTGTTGTCGGTGTTCTGCTACTGGGGCTTCGAGGCCGCCTTCAGCGTGAACGAGGAGGTGCGCGACCCGCGCGACGCCTCCCGGGCCGGCTTCATCACCCTGGTGACGATGCTGGGGCTGTTCCTGCTCGGCTCGATCGCCTTCCAGCGCGTCCTGTCCCAGCCGGAGCTGGCCGGGCACGGCGCCCAGGGCCTCGCGTACTTCGGCGACCGGCTGGCCTCCGAGCCGCTCGCGGCGCTGCCACTGGTGGCGTTGATGTTCTCGGCGGTCGCCTCGCTCCAGGCCGGGGTGATCCCCACCGCCCGGGCCATGTTCGCGATGAGCCGGGACCGTACGCTCGGCCCGGTGTGGTCCAGGGTCAGCGTCCGGTACGGGACTCCGGCGGCCGGGACGCTGCTGGTCGGGGCGGTGGCCGGAGTGGTCGCGGCGCTGTCGCTGGTGATCCCGCGGCTCTCCGACATGATCATGGCCACGGTCAGCGCCGTCGGCATCGTCGTGGCGCTGTCGTACGCGCTCACCGCGCTCGCGGCCGCCGTCCGATTCCGCGGCCTGCTGCGCGAGGACTGGCGTCAGGGCGTGCGCGCGGTGGTCCTGCCGGCGCTGAGCGCGGCGGCCCTGCTGGCACTCGGCGGCTACCTCGGCTGGTCCTTCTACACCTCCACCGACCACCTCGAACTGCGCGCGGACAACGGGTGGTTCCTGCTCCTGACTCCCCTGGCGATGATCGCGTCCGGTTTCGTGGCCGCGGCCTGGGCCAGATGGGCGCGCCGCTCCCCGTACTTCCACACCGGCACCGGCACGGACGCCGACGCCCCACAACTGCTCACCGTCTCCCCCTGACCCCGCACGTCTGCCTCCCCCCAAGGAAACGGATCATGCCCGCAGATCTCCTCTTCACCGGCGGCCCCGTCCTCACCCCCGAGGGCCGCGGCGCGACCGCGCTGGCCGTCACCGGTGACCGGATCACCGCCGTCGGCGGCGACGACGTACGCGAACTGGCCGGGCCACGCACGGAGGTCGTCGACCTCGCCGGACGGCTGTTGCTGCCCGGTTTCCAGGACGCGCACGTCCACCCGGTGCCGGCCGGTCTGGAGCTCACACAGTGCGACCTGAGCGGCACGCGGACCGCCGAGGAGACGCTGGCCGCCGTCCGCGCGTACGCCGCCGCGCATCCGGAGCGGGAGTGGATCACCGGCGGCGGCTGGTCCATGGAAGCCTTCGAGGGCGGTACGCCGACGAAGGCGCTCCTGGACGCGATCGTCCCCGACCGGCCGGTCTACCTGCCCAACCGCGACCACCACGGGGCCTGGGTCAACAGCCGCGCCCTGGAACTGGCCGGGGTCACGCGGGACACCCCCGACCCGGCCGACGGGCGGGTGGAGCGGGACGCCTCCGGCGAGCCGAGCGGGACGCTGCAGGAGGGTGCGATGCGGCTGGTCGGGCGGCTCGTGCCGGCGGCCGGCCAGGCCGAGCTGCTGGCCGCGCTGCTGCACGCCCAGCGCCGGCTGCACTCCCTCGGCATCACCGCATGGCAGGACGCCCTCGTCGGCAGCTTCCTGGGCATGCCCGACCCTTCGGAGGCGTATCTCACGGCCGCCCGCGACGGTTCGCTGACCGCGCGTGTCGTCGGCGCGCTGTGGTGGGACCGTGGTCGTGGGTCCGAGCAGATACCCGAACTGGCCGAGCGCCGAGCCGCGTTGAGCCACGGCCGGTTCCGCGCGGGCACGGTGAAGCTGATGCTGGACGGGATCGCCGAGAACGGCACGGCGGCGCTGCTGGACCCGTATCTGGACAAGTGCGGCTGCGCCACCGCCAACCGGGGCACCAGCTTCATCGAAGCGGACCGACTTCCCAAGTACGTCACCGAGTTGGACGCGCTCGGCTTCCAGTGCCATTTCCACGCCTTGGGCGACCGGGCCGTACGCGACGCCCTGGACGCGATCGAGACGGCGCGGGCCGTGAACGGGCCGAGCGACACCCGGCCGCATCTGGCGCACCTCCAGGTCGTGCACCCCGACGACGTGCCGCGCTTCGCCCGGCTCGGGGCCACGGCGAACATCCAGCCGCTGTGGGCTGCGCACGAACCCCAGATGGACGAGCTGACCATCCCGTTCCTCGGGCCCGAACGAGCCGCGTGGCAGTACCCGTTCGGGGCACTGCTCGGCTCCGGGGCGCGGGTCGCGGCGGGCAGCGACTGGCCGGTCAGCAGCCCCGACCCGCTCCAGGGGATCCATGTCGCGGTCAACCGGGTCGGGCCGGGGGGCGACGCCCCGGTGTTCCTGCCGCACGAGCGCATCTCTCTCGCGGACGCGCTGACCGCGTACACCGCGGGATCGGCGTACGTGAACCATCTCGACGACACCGGCCGGCTGCGCGCGGGGGCGTTGGCGGATCTCGTGGTGCTGGACCGCGATCCGTTCGACGGGCCGCCGGAGGCGATCGCGGAGAGCCGGGTGGCGCTGACGTATGTGGGCGGAGAGCGGGTGTACGCGGCCGACGGGGCGTGAGCCGGGATTGTCACGGGGCGACAGTCGGCGCCCCGACAACTGTCCGCCGTCGATGGGCCGTTCGTGTTATCGGCAGGTATCGTCGCCGAGCCGAGGAGAGCCGCAGCGGTGGACGGGGAGACGGGCAGCCCGTTTCGAGACCCACCTCCCCCTGTGGGCCCTGGAACTGCGCAACCGCGTCACAGGGAACGCCGCAGAGTGACCGAACTCGCCGCGAACCCGTGCCGCTCGTAGAAGCGGACGGCATCCGTGTTGGCGGCGTAGGCCGTCACCTCCACGTGCCCGGCCCCCCGCCCCTTCGCCCAGGCGAGGAACTCCGCCACCATCCGGCCACCGGCACGGGCACGCCGGTGCTCGGGTCGGACGTACACGCTGATCAGGGTGGCGGAGCGGACGGGCCGCACGACCGAGGCCTCCGTCACGGATCCCATGAGGTGCCCTACGACCCGCCCCTCGCACTCGGTCACCAGCACGAGCCGCGCCGGGTCCTCCAACGCGGCCGCGAACGACTCGGCACCGTGATCGCGCGGCCAGTGCACGTTGACGCTCGGGTCACGGGTGCCGCCGTCCTCGGCGAACAGCCCTGAACTGGAGGCGACAAGGCCCGGTATGTCCTCGGCACGGGCCCACCGCACGGTCACTTCTTGATCGGTCATGACTGCACGCTAGTACTGCAACGGTGCTTGCGCGGACTGCTGGGCAGTTTCACGGGCAGCGCGGCGACGGTGATCCCGCCGCGCCTCAGGAGAGCGCCTCGGTCATCGCTGCGGTGACACGGGCGGCCGCGTCGGCGTTCGAGGTCGCCACGCGGGCGGCGAGTGCGACGGTGTCGCCTTTCTCGGTCCGGGCGTAGGCGAGGGACCAGGAGGACGGGGTGCCGTCGCCGGCGTCGGTCGGTGCCCATTCTTTCTTCTCCCGCACCGCGGGGAGCAGCAGTCCCGCCGTGGCGGACGGCACGCTCTGCGCGACCTGTCCCTCCTCGTCCTCGGCGACCAGGTGCGGGCCCACCATAAGGCCACGGTTGGCGAGGGTCGCCGTCACCCTGGCCAGTTGGAGCGGGGTGACGGTGATGGTCCCGTCCCGGTAGCTCCCGTACCTGCTCTCCGCGACCCGGATCGGGACCTTCAGCTCGTCGTCGCCGAAGCCGAACTTCTCCGTGGTCTCGCGCAATTTCTTCTCGCCCAGATCTGTGGCCAGCTTCGCGAAAACCTCGTCGCAGGACCGGGCCAGCGCCTCCCGGATGGTGGCGTGCGCGCACTCGCCCGAGCCGCCGCCCGTGGGCTCGTCCACCGTGTCGTACAGGCCGTGGCTCAGAGCCGTCGCCGCGATCACGATGTCGAAGGTCTCACCGGGCGCGGTCGCCTCACGCAGTGCCCGGTTGAGCATCGGCTCGTTCTTGTCGCCGTTCGCCTTCTTCCAGCCTTCCTGATCCTTGGACGAGTAGCCGCTGAACGCCGCCGGGTCGTAGGACGGTGTGCTCACGACAGCCAGCAGTTCCCCGGTCCGGGCGTCGAGCGCGACCGCCGCCCCACGCCGCGCGCCGAGCGCCTCGAAGGCCGCCTTCTGCACCTCCGGGTCAATGGTGGTCTGCACGTCGTCGCCCCTGCGGTAGGTCAGGGAGGTCTCGTAGATGGACTCCAGCCCCGTGGTGCCCCATGCGAGCGATCGATAGCCGGTCACGGGCGCATACAACTCACCGTCCGTGTAGGTGCGTTGGTACGGGATCTTCTTGTTTCCGCTCGGCTTCGACCCGGTGACGGGCCTGCCGTCGACGAGGATGTCGCCGTACCCGCCGACGGATGCGCTCGAACTCGGTTTCGCCTGGCTCTCGTTGGGCGAGTCCGCGGCCCCGGAACAACCGGCCAGCAGCGCGAGCAACCCGGGCACGACAAGGGAACGCTTGAAGATCGACGGCATGATCACACTCTAGACAACAACCGGCGGTGCGACGCTTGTACGAACGACGCTGATACAGCCCATGGAACTGAGGACGAGATGATGCTCGGGAGAGGCACGCGGTTGCTCGCGGGCGCCATGATCGTGGTCTGCATGGTGCTCGTCGGCCCCAGTGCACCAAGCGGTGCCCTCGCCAGGTCACTGCCCGTCGAAGCCGTCAGGGATGTCGTACCGAACCGGGTCATGACGTGGAACATCTGCAACCCCTGCGACGCGAGCAACGTTGACCGGGCAGCGGAAATCGCCACGTATGCCCCTCAGGTCATCGGCCTGCAGGAAGCGTGCGTGCGTGACGTCGAGAGGATCCGGGACTACCTGGAGAACCTCTACGGGCTGGTCTACCGCGTCGAGTACGGGACGGTTCTTCGGAATTGGGGCCGCTGCGGAGGAGTGCCGTGGAGTTCGGGGGCCTTCGGTCAGGCGATCCTCTCGGCTGCGCCCATGACAGACCTCGTCACCGTGGAATACCCCGACGGCGGATCCGAGGACCGTGGGTACATGGCAGTCACCACCACCGTGGGCAGTGAGCCCACCCGGGTCTTCAACACACACCTCGCCCAACGACGCCAAGAGGAAGTCCGAGCAGACCAGACCCGCGTACTGGCCGCAGACGCCGCACGGCACGACCGCGCGATCCTTCTCGGCGACTTCAACGCCACGCCGGACGCCCCCGAACTCACCGCGCTATGGGCACTGGCCACGGACGCGGACCCCCAGTGCCATCCCTTGCCCACCGGTACCTGCAAGCCGACCACCGACTGGCAGAGCAAGTTCGACTACATCTTCCTGCGAGGCATCGCCCCGCTCGAGCACGGTGTGCGTGCGACCCCGTACTCGGACCACGACCTGCTGCACGCCGACCTGGACCTGGACCAGACCTGAGTGGGCGTGCGCCTCCCCCGCTCCGGGGTGCGGGTGGCGTCGATGCGTATGGACGTGGAACTGATAGAAGGCGCACCCGAGTTCGCGCGCATGATCGCCGAGGTCGAGGAGACCGGCGAGCGCGTCCGGCTCACCGCGGACGGCGAGCCGGCCGGAGTGCTGCTGGCGGCGGCCGAGTGGGCCGCACTGGAGTACTGGGCCGCCCGTCACCACAGGGGCGCACGGCCGCAGGACGAGCCGGCACGCGAGCGCCCGCCGGGGCCGACGGCGTACGGGCCTTACATCGGCTACAGCCATCCCCACGGCGGAATGACGCTCACGAGGGGCCGGGTGGTCGTGGCGGAGCTGCGTGACGCCGAAACGGTGGCGTGGCTGGAAAGACAGGCGCTGTACGGGCGTCAGGGGTACATGGGGCCGAAGCAGTCGGCGGCGTTCGCCGCATTCCTCGCCCGTCAAACGCCGGTCGGCGACGAGCACTGAACGGATCGTCGGCTTTGGCGGCTTTTGCTTCGGCAGGCACTCCACGTGGTGCCCGGAACTGTGGCTTCCACCACGGCGAATGTGGTCTTGTCCTGGTGAGATCACCGGATGCTCGGTTTCCTCTTCCGTCTCCTGCCCTTCTGGGTACGAGAGCCCCTGCTCATCGCGGTCGGGTCCGTTTTCGGCGTACGCATCATGTATCTCGCCGTCCGCGATCACGATTTGGTCGCGGCCGGTATCGGAGTCGTGTTCCTCGTGGTCGCCGCAGTATCCGTCCACGCTGTGGTCCGGGCCCTGCGCGCACGCCGGAACCCGAGTCCGGCGGCCTCCGCGGGCGGGGTGGCGGTCGATGCTGTCGCCCAGGCCCCGGTCCCGGCCCAGGTCCAGGCCCCGGTCCAGGCCGGAGCTGTGCCGCGTCCCGGCCCGGGCACTCCGGAGAAGGAACCCAACGCGTGGGGCCAGGCCGCCGCGGCCGTGGCCGTGTTCGGGGCACTCGCGGCCGCGGTGTGGGTGGCCCCACACGTGATGCCGTCGTCCGACGACAGCGCCTCGAAGCCCGCCTCGTGTTCGGACGCGGACCACGAGGAGCTGCCGAAGGCCTACAAGGCGACGCCCCGGCCTGTGACCGGTGAGGAGCTGTGCAAGGCGCTCAACCGGCCAGACCTGGCCCAGCTCCTTGGAACGCCCGAAGAGACCGCGACCAATGCCTCCGGCACCAACAACACCGCTCCCCTGACCGATGAGAAGGTCGCCCAGCCTGAGGCCGAGGTCACGTTCGAAACGTACACCGTGAATGTCTCGGCCACTTACAACCATCTGTCGACCGCCCAGTACGTGAAGTTGATGAAGTACGGGGATGAGGTGGGCGTCAAGAGGCTTACGGTTCTCGGCCGGCCCGCGGTCTTCTCCTCGGATCACACCATGAAGTTGGAGATCGATCTCGGGAGTGGCGGATCCGGCGGACCGGTCGAAGAAGGTCCCCTGGCCAGGACGCTGACCGTGGCCCTCGACGGTAAGGACCGGGGCGGCTACTGCGACGTCTCCGTGTGGAGCACGTCCGGAGCCCTCCCGGACGACAGCGCTCTCCTCCACATCGCCGAGAAGGTTCTTCCGTCGATCCCCGAACGGGCTGCTCGATAACGACGCGACGAACACGGGATGTCCGCGCATCGGCCCCTCACCCACCTGTGCTGGGGGGGGGGGGGGGGGGGGGGGGGGGGGGGGAGGGGGGGGGGGGGGGGGAGGGGGTGGGGGGGGAGGGGAGGGGGGACACCCGGGC